>JBICIB010000941.1:0-4486 GCA_043101415.1 Planctomycetota bacterium JB042
CGGACGGTGGCGAGGTCGAGGGTGATCGTCCGCTCCCACGGCGCGCCGGCGTCGGCGCGCGGGCCGCCGGCGACCTCGAAGACGCACGCGATCGCGCCCCACTCGGTCGTCAGGTTCGCGATCGCCAGGCGGTCGTCCGGCCGGAGCGCCTCGAGGCCCATGCCGCCGACCTCGACCGCGCGCCCCTCGACGTCGGCCGCCGCGACGCCGCCGATCAACGCGAGGACGACGTCCTTCCCGACGACCGGCCCCGCCGGCGCGCCGACCAGCTCGACCCGCACGACCGGGGGGACGATCCACCACGTCCGCCCGGTGAGCCAGAGGCCGGCCGCGTCGGTCCGGACGACCGGGACGCCGAGCGCGCCGGCCGCCCCGTACAGGTTCGCGTGCGAGTCGGACGCGCAGCAGAGCGCGCCCGGCGCGGCGAGCCCCTCCTCGACGAGGAGCTGGTGTCCGATCCCCTCGCCCGCCGGCCGGAACCGGACCCCCTGCTCGGCCGCGAACGCCCGGATCCGCTCGAACCGCGCGAGCGACTCCGGCGCGTCGTTCTCGACGTCGTGGTCGATCGCGAAGAAGAGCCGGTCCGGATCGGCGACCCGTTCGCCGCCGAGCGCCCGGAACCGATCGAGGACCGCGGCGGTGTTGTCGTGCGTCAGGAGGACGGACGGCCGGAGGCGGACGGCGTCGCCGCATCGGACGACGCCGTCGCCCGCGCCGTCCTCGACGTGCGCGCCGACGATCTTCTCGACGAGGGTCCGCGGCGCGCTCACTCTCCCCAGTCCTCCTCGACCTCCGGCGCCGTCTCGAGCGTGATCGGCGACGTGCCGCGCACCTCGAGATCGGCGCCGCAGTCCGCGCACGGCACGATCTCCGACTCCATCGGCGCCTCGGCGAACCCCACGTCGGCGGCGCACTCGGGGCAGGAAGCGGTGAGGGCGGTCTGTTGCGTCATCTTCGTTCTCCTTCGTTTCAATCGTCGTCGGGCCAAAAAGGAACCGGCGGCCGAACCTGAGGGGTCCGGCCGCCGGCGAGGGTGTCTGGTGTCTTTCCTACGTCAGAAGGAACACGCTCCCCGTCGCCCGGACCGGAGCCCGCGCTTGGCCTTGGCCTTCTTGCCCTTCAGGGCGATGGAGGGGATGTGCTTCGCGTTCATGACTCGCGCAGATTTACGGCGCGGTCCCGGGAAGTCAAGCGCGGAGACGAGAAGAAAAGCGCCGCGACCGTCCGCGCGCCCGCCGATCCGAGCGTCAGTCGGAGGCGTCCGACTCGCGACGGCGGTGGTGTCGTTCGACACGCGAGAGCGACGACGCGTGCGTCAGGACGAGGAATCGTCGGTCGCGGATCGCCCGCACGACGAGCGGACCGGCCGCCTCGCCGGGGAGGAGGTCCGGCGGGTCGTCGGCGGTCGACGGCGGGGGCGCGGGTCCGCCGAACCGGGCCGGCCGGTGGCGGGACGACGTCCGGACCAGGTCGCCGGCGATCCGCGTCGGGCAGAGGACCGAGACGCCGATCCCCTCGGGCGCGAGCTCGTCCCGGAGCGTCTCGGCGGCGGCGACGAGCGCGTGCTTCGACGCGACGTACGGGCCGAGGTCGAACCCGCGGCTCTCGTCGGGCGTCGGCGTGATCAGTCCGCCGAGCGACGCGGTCAGGACGACGTGCGCCGGGCCGCGAGCGGCGCGGAGCCGCGGCAGGAAGACGCGCACGGCCCGGAGGTGCGCGAGGAGGTTCAGCTCGAGCATCCATCCCCATTCGGCGTCGCTCGCGTCGACCGCCCGGCGGGAGACGATCGCGCCGAACGTCGTGACGAGGACGTCGACCGCCCCGCGCTCGCGCTCGACGAGCGAACCGAGCGCCTCGAGGGAGGAGCGTTCGGTCGCGTCGACCTCCGCCGCGCTCGCCTCGCCTCCCCCCGCCGCCACCTCGTCCCGGACCGCCTCCGCCGACCGGCCGTCCTTGTCCGCGACCACGACGTGCATCCCCTCGGCCGCGAGCCCGAGCGCGACGCCCCGCCCGATCCCGCTCCCGCCGCCGATCACGGTCGCCGTACGGTCGCGACCGACGAGCCGGGCGAGCGCGCGCTCGCGGGCCGCGTCGAAGCTCTCGGGCATGTCGACCTCCCGGGGACGACGGTACCAGCCGGCCGAGAGAACGAGGAGCCGATCGTTCCCGCGCGAGGGAGAGGAACCGGCCTCCGGCGTCGGTCGGTCGATCGGGCGGTCCGTCCCATCCCGGGGCGGGACGCGTCCGAGGGGCGGTCACCCATTGACGAGAGTCCGCGCCGAGCTACCCTCATCGCCGAGCTCCATACGTCGGACAGGCCGAGCCGGTCCACTGGGGGATCCGGGTCCGGTCTCGCAGGCGTGAGCCCAGGACGACGATGTGCCCCTCCGTGGTTCTCCGTTCGGGCGGCGGCAGCTTCGACACGACCGAGATCCTGGCCCGCCCCACCCGGGATCTCCTCGGCGTCAGCGAGGCGGCGGCGCGGACGCTCGCCGACCTCGGCATCGAGAGCGTCTTCGATCTCGGCGCCTCCCACCTCTTCGCGGCGGCGCGCGCCGTCCTCGAGTTCTCTCGCGCCGGCGGCGCGGCGCCCCGTCTCGGTCCGGTGCCGGGAGACCTGTTGAACGACGGACGGGCGGCCGCGACGGCCGCCGAGGACCTCGGGGACCTCCCGGTCACCGGGCTCCGTCCGCTGACCGAGGACCAGGGGAGGGCGCTCCAGGAGTCCCTCGACATCGCGACGATCGCGGACCTGGCGAACTGGCCTCCGCATCGGGAGGCACGCCGGCTGCTGGTCGAATCCGCCGGCGCGACGGCCGATCCGGAGGACCTCCAGGCGGAGGAACTGAGGCCGCGCTTCGGGCAGTTCCCCACCGAGCGGGTCTACTACTCGACCCTCGTGCTCATGGAGGTGCTCGGCTCCTCCGGCGAGCTGGAGGAGCTCGCGGGACCGATCTCGCTCGACCCCGCCGTCGATCAGCCCGGCGGGCTCGACCGCATCGCGGTCGGCGCGCTCCTCTCCTTCGAACAGTCCTGGTTCGCGCAGGGCGTCACGCTGGGGCACATGCTCCACTCGCTCTCCCTGGCCCCCGGCGAGGCGACGCGGATCGCGGTCGTCGACTGGTCGCGCAAGTCGAGCGCCTTCGCGTCGGAGAACATCGGCGAGACCGAGCAGCTCGACAGCGCGACGAACCACGCGCGGGCGTTGAGCGAGGTGCAGGAGGCGGTCGCGGAGGACCTGCAGGCCGGCGGATCGAGCTCGAGCGGTTCGTCGACCTCCTCGAGCGAGTCGACCGCGAGCTCCGGCAGTTCGGGGCTGCTCACGAGCCTGGTCTCGAGCGGCTCGGGGTCGGAGACGAGCCAGTCCGCGACGACCTCCGCCCAGGCGGAGAGCTCGAGCTGGTCGGTCGGCAACCGCTCGGTGATGGGCTCGCTCACGCAGAGCGTGAACGACCGCACCGAGCAGCACTCGTCGGCGGTGCGGAACCGCCGCGCGACCGCCGTGCGAGAGGTCTCCCAGAGCGAACACGAGTCGGTGAGCACGCGCATCGTGGCGAACTACAACCACATGCACGCGCTGAACATCCAGTACTACGAGGTGGTGCAGATCTACCGCGCGGAGGCCCGTCTGCACCGCGCCGACCGCTGCCTCTTCATCCCGATGCAGCCGCTCGAGTTCGGCGGGGAACGCGGACTCGGCGTCATCGACCGGTTCCGCGGCGCCCTGACCCGCGCGGCCCTGAACGGCCGGATCCGTTCCCTGCTCGAGGACGACACGACCGCCGTGGAGATCGTCCCGGCGCGTCCGGTCCACTTCCCGGGGATCCGCCCGGACCTCGCCGACGGGGTCCTCGCGTCGCCGACGCTCCGCCGCGCCGCCACGGTCTCCGCGAGCCCGCCTCGGGCGGCGAGCGGCGTGCCGGGCACGGTCGAGCCCGCGGGGCCCGGCGCCGCCCCGCCGCTCCCCGACCCTCCGCCGATCCCGCGCATCCGCCTGTGGGACACCGACGCCGTGGCCCGCCTGGCGCGGTTCATCGACCGGTCCCCGGTGCGCCCCCGCTCCGACTCCCACTTCGTGCCCGACGACACCGAGCTGATCGGCATCAGCTTCGACCAGGTCTCGGTGAAGACCGTGCGCATCGACCAGGTCGGCTCGACCGCGGCCGAGGGTCTCACCTCGACGGTGCCGCCGGACGTCGGCCGCGTCGACCTCGGGCCGGGGATCCGCCTCGTCGAGCTCGACGCGATCCACGTGACGAAGGCCGGGGCGCCGGCGGCGGAGGGGACGATGACGTTCCACTGCGCCTACCTCGGGCGTCGCTTCGCGCTGCCGGCGATCCCGCTCGAGCTCGCGACCGGCACCGCCCCGCAGCGCGTCGTCTCGTTCCGCAACGACCAGGCCGACCGGCGCCGCGAGCTGCAGCAACACCTGAACGGTCAGAGGGCGCACTACAGCCGGGCCGTGTTCCGCTCGCTCGACGCGGCG
>JBICIB010000942.1:0-2537 GCA_043101415.1 Planctomycetota bacterium JB042
GGCCGCGTCCCTCCTCCTCGGCCTCGCCGCCTGCGCCGCCCCGGGCGACGAGGCGCCGCCGCCATCGGACGCGCCGTACGCGGTCGTCCTCGGGACGGCGCAGGACGCGGGGATCCCGCAGATCGCCTGCCCCTGCGACCGCTGCGCCGCCGCGCGCGAGGACCCCTCCGCCCGACGCCTCGTCACGTCGGTCCTGCTCGCCGACCCGCGGTCGGGGCGCCGCTTCCTCCTCGACGCGTCCCCCGACCTCGCCGAGCAGGTCGAGCGCGCCCGCCCCCACCCGCCGGGACGCCGCACGCCGCCCGGCCGACCGCCGCTGTTCGACGCGATCTTCCTCACCCACGCGCACGCCGGCCACTACACCGGCCTCCTCGAGCTCGGGAACGAGGCGTACGGCGCCGACGGCCAACGGGTCGTCGCCACGCCGCGGATGGCGGCCTTCCTCCGCGCGAACGACCCCTGGCGCTTCCTGGTCGATCGCGGCTTCGTCGTCCTCGAGGAGCTCCCGCTCGAGACGGAGATCGCGCTCGCCGACGACCTGACCCTCGAGGCGCTGCCGGTCCCCCACCGCGACGAGCACTCCGACACCGTCGCCTTCGTCGTCCGCGGCCCCGCCCGCGCCCTCCTCTACCTGCCGGACATCGACAAGTGGGACCGCTGGGACCGCCGCCTCGAGGACGTCCTCGCGGAGGTCGACGTCGCGCTCGTCGACGGCACGTTCTTCGCCGACGGGGAGATCCCCGGTCGCGCCATGGCCGAGATCCCGCACCCGTTCATCGAGGAGACGATCGCGCGGCTGAAGGAGCTGCCCGAGGACGTGCGCGCGAAGGTCGTCTTCACCCACCTGAACCACACGAACCCCGCGGCCGACCCGGAGAGCGACGCGGCGCGGACGGTGCGGGAGGCGGGGATGGCGGTGGCGGAGGAGGGAGCGACGCTGGGGATGGGGCTGGGGGCCGGAGGGCGCTGACGCGGAGAGGGTCGTCTCGGTGCCGGGCCTCGAGGAGTGGACATCCCTAGGTCCTCTCCGGACGCGTCCTTCCTCCGGCCGCGGCCGCGGCGAACGCTCGGACGATCCCGAACGCGTTCACCACTTGTAGAACCCTTCGCCGGTCTTCTTTCCGAGCTTCCCGGCGCGGACCATCTTGCGGAGGATGGCCGGGGGGCGGAACTGTTCGCCGACCTCGGCGTGGAGGTGCTCGGCGATCATGAGGCGGACGTCCAGGCCGACGAGGTCGGTCAGCTTCAGCGGTCCCATCGGGTGGGCGTAGCCGAGCTCCATCGCCTTGTCGATGTCCTCGGCCGAGGCGACGCCGGTCTCGAGCATCCGCATCGCCTCGAGGCCGATCACCAGCCCGAGGCGGCTGGTCGCGAAGCCGGGGGAGTCGTTCACCACGATCGACGTCTTGCCGATCGCCTCGGCGTACGCGCGGCACCGCGCGAGGGCGTCGTCGCTCGTCTGCTCGGCGACGACGATCTCGAGCAGGCGCATGATGTGGACCGGGTTGAAGAAATGCAGCCCGATCGTGCGCTCGGGCCGGCCCGAGCGGGCGGCGAGCGCGGTCAGGGAGAGGGAGGAGGTGTTCGACCCGAGGATCGCGTGCTCGGGCGAGCTCTCGTGGATCGTCCGCAGGACCGCCGCCTTCAGGTCGAGCTTCTCGGGGACCGCCTCGACCGCGAGATCGATCCCGGCCGACGCCTCGGCGAGATCGGTGGCGGCGGAGATCCGCGCCAGCGCTTCGTCCTTCGCCTCGGCCGTCACCTTCCCCTTGGCGACCCCCTTGTCGAGGTTCGCCGTCAGCTTGGCGATCCCCTTCTCGACGAGCGCTCGGTCGACGTCGAAGAGGCGCACGTCGCACCCCGCCATCGCGGAGACCTGCGCGATGCCGTGCCCCATGGTGCCGGCGCCGACGACGAGGACTGTCTGGATCTTGTCGGTCATGCTGTTCTCGGGGGTCGAGGAGGAGGGTCGGTTGTCGGATCAGGTCGCGCCGGCCAGCGCCTGCTGGACGACCGCGATCACCTCGGCGCGCGTCAGCTTCTCGCGCCCCTCCTCGAGGGCGGTGAGCGTCGCGTGCGCGAGGGCGAGAGGGAGGACGCAGAACTCGCGGATCGGTCCGGGCGGGAGCGAGTCGGTGTACCGGTCGGCGACCTCGAGCTGGCGGCGCGCGTACGCCTGCATCCGGTCGACCGAGGCCCCGTCCGGGAAGAAGTCGACCCCTTCCGCGAGATCCTCGTCGCGGTTCCGGAGGATGTTCACCGCCTGGAGGCCGCGGCCGAACGCCGTCGCCTCGACCCGGTCGGTCTGCGTCCCGTCGTACCAGGCCCAGAGGTCGGAGAGGAGCACGCCGACCGCGCCGGCGACGGCGTACGTGTAGGCGTCGAGGTCTTCCTCGGTGTCGACGCGGAACTCCGCCTCGACCCATCCCGCCATCCGATCGGCCATGGCGGCGATCGCGTCCCAGACCCGCGGGCGGATCGACGCGGGAGGGAGGTCGGCCCACTCGCCGACCCGGAGGGTCACCTCGGGGAGGACG
>JBICIB010000943.1:0-5086 GCA_043101415.1 Planctomycetota bacterium JB042
GCGCCTTCGTGGTGCTGGCCGACAAGGAGGGGATCCTGGAGACCGAGGTCTCGAGGAACTTCGAGGGGTCCGCGGTGCAGAACCCGGAGGTCGCGGTCTCCCGGTCGATCGCCCAGGAGGTGCTGGCGACGGGCGAGCCGGTCTTCTCGATCAACGCGCGGGAGGACGAGCGATTCCGGGCGGTGCAGTCGATCGTGAACCTCGGCCTCCGTTCGGTCCTCTGCGTGCCGCTCCGCTTCCGGGGCGAGACGCTCGGAGTGGTCTACATCGACAACCGGCTCGAGGCGGCGGTCTTCTCGGCGCGGGACCGCGACCGCCTCTGCGCGTTCGCGGATCAGGTCGCGGTCGCGATCTCGAACGCGCGGCTGATCGGCGAGCTGACCGAGTCGAACCGCGCCCTCGCCGCCGCGCGCGGCCGGCTCGAGAACCTGAACCGCGACCTCCGGCGGACCGTGCTCGACCGCGAGGCCGAGCTCGCGTCGGTCCGCGCCCGGCTCGTCGGCGACGACGACGGGGACGGCGAGTCGCGGTACGACGCGGTCGGCATCATCGGGCGGTCGCCGGCGATGCGGCGCGTGTTCGACGTGCTCGAGCGCGTGGTCGACTCCGACTTCCCGGTCCTCGTCGAGGGGGAGAGCGGCACCGGGAAGGAGCTGATGGCGCGGGCGATCCATCGCCTCGGGCCGCGCCGCTCCGAGGCGTTCGTGTCCGAGAACTGCGCGGCGCTCCCCGAGACCCTCCTCGAGAGCGAGCTGTTCGGCGCGGTGAAGGGGGCGTTCACGGGGGCCACGAACCGCCGGGGGCTGCTCGAGCGGGCGAACGGCGGGACGCTCTTCCTCGACGAGGTGTCGGAGATGTCGCCGGCGCTCCAGTCGAAGCTCCTCCGCTTCCTGCAGGAGGGAGAGTTCCGGCCGCTCGGGAAGACCGAGCCGATCCGGGTCGACGTCCGGATCATCTCCGCGTCGAACAAGGATCTCCGCGAGCTCGCCCGGGAGGGGGAGTTTCGCGAGGACCTCTTCTATCGCCTGAACGTCCTGCCGGTGAAGCTCCCCCCGCTCCGCGCCCGCAAGGAGGACATCCCGCTCCTCGCCGAGCGCTTCACGTCGCGGGTCGCGCTCGCGGCCGGCCGCGAGGCGCCCGCCCTCGACCCGGCCGTGATAGACGCGTTCGGCCGCTATGTGTGGCCGGGGAACGTCCGGGAGCTCGAGAACGAGGTCCGGCGCCTCGTCACCCTCTCCGACGACGCGATCACGATCGACCGCGTCTCGAGCCACATCCGCGAGGGGGGGAGCGCGGCGGACGAACCGGAGGCGGACGCCGACCTGAACGCTCGCATCTCGGCGATGGAGGTCCGCGAGATCCGTCGTGCGCTCGCGGAGGCGCGCGGCAACAAGAGTCGCGCCGCCGCGCAGCTCGGCATTTCGCGGTTCGCCCTCAACCGTAAGATGGAGAAGCACGGCATCGATCCGGGAGACGCCGCGGGGAGCTGAGTCCCGCCGTCACGCCCGGTCCGGCGCCTTCCGCCCGGAGGTCTCCATGCCCGTTCCAAGACGTTCCGGCGCCCCGCCGCGGACGGAGACGACGCGCCTCCCGCGCGGCCGGCTCGTCCCGCTCGCCCTCGCCCTGCTCGGCGTCCTCGCCTCGAGCGTCGCCGCCGACGTCGTCCACCTGAAGAACGGAGGAAAGCTCCACGGCGAGATCCTCTCCGACGACGGCGCGTTCGTGGAGGTGAAGACGAAGTTCGGGGTGCAGAAGATCGCCAAGGCGGACGTGAAGGAGATCGAGCGGAAGCGGACCCCGGCGCAGGAGATCGACGACCGGCTCGGTTCGCTCGCCGCCGACGACGCGGACGGGGTGTTCGCGCTCGCCGTCCTGGCGGAGGAGCGGCGGCTCCGGAAGCGGCACCGGGAGCTGCTCGACCGGGTGCTCGAGATCGACCCCGAGCACGACGGCGCCAACCGGGCGCTCGGCCGGGTGAAGTACAAGGGGACGTGGGTCCGGCCGGAGGAGCGCGAGCGGCTCGAGCAAGAGTCCCGGGCCGAGCAGATGCGCGCCCAGGGGATGGTCGAGCACGACGGGCGCTGGGTCACTCCCGAGGAGAAGGAGAAGCTGGAGCAGGGGCTCGTCCTGCACGAGGGGGAGTGGCTCCCGGAGGACGAGGCGAGACGCCGCCAGGGGTGGGTCGAGGTGAACGGCCGGTGGGTCCGAGGCGAGGACCACTGGGTCGCCGAGACGCGGGCGGAGGTCTCGAAGGTGATCGGCAAGCCGCTGTCGATCCAGGTCTCCGACCACGTCGCGGTCTACACCGACATCGAGGGGGACTTCGGCAAGAAGCTGGCCGAGCTGCTGGAGAAGGGGCACCGGAAGTTCGCGCGCGAGTTCGACACCGGGCCCGGCCTCGGCTGGCTCGGCGGGCGGCGGGTCGACGTGTTCGCGTTCCGCCTCCGGTTCGCCTACGAGAAGTTCGTGACCTGGGTCGGCGCCGAGCGGGGGATGGGCGTCGACTGGGGAGAGCGGGCGAAGCGCGTGGTCAGCGTCTATCGGTACGACGACACGTGGGCCATGGGCGCCGTCTACATGGCGAACAAGGGCGAGGCCCAGACCGCCGCCCACTGCGCCAACATGGTCGGACACATCCTCGTCAACCGCTACGGATACGAAGGGCAGAAGCTGCCGCCGTTCTTCGACGAGTCGTTCGCCGCGCTGTTCGAGTTCGACCTGCTCGGCCGGAACTCCGTCTTCACGCTCGGCGCCGGGCGGTACGAGCGCTCGGTGCAGAAGGACGAGATGAAGTTCTTCGAGGACGGCCAGTGGGGCGAGGCGCTCCGGGACGCGATGCGGAAGCGGGACGACACGCCGCTCGAGAACGCGGTTCGCCGCGACTTCTCGGACCTGGTGCAGATGGACGTGGCGAAGGGGATGGCCCTCTTCCAACGTTGGCGGAGCCTGGGGGACGGCACGCTGAAGGTCTTCTTCGACACGCTCCGCGAGCGGTGGCCGCCGGGCGACCTGCCGCCCGGCCACGTCCAGGTGCTCGAGGCGATCGTGCACGCGGTCCATGCGGTCGAACCGAAGGACCTCCCGGTCGTCGACCAGGAGATCCGGAAGTTCGCGATGCGCATGAAGGACCCCGTGAAGAAGAAGTGAGCCGGGACGAGGATCGATGACCGGCCCCCCGCGCGAGGCCGGACCGCGCCGCATCGCGGGGTACGAGCTCGAGGGGATCCTCGGCCGGGGCGGCACGAGCCGCGTCTTCGTCGCCCGTCACGCGAAGCTCGAACGTCGGGTGGCGTTGAAGCTGTTCGAGGTGCGCGAGGGGACGCCGGCGAACGCGGTCCCGCGGCTCCTCCGCGAGGCGAAGCTCCTGGCGCGGCTCGACCACGAGAACGTCGTCCGGTGCTTCGACTTCGGAGAGCAGGACGGCCGGGTCTTCCTGGTCCTCGAGCTGGTCGACGGGCGGTCGCTGAAGCAACGCCTGGACGAGGAGGGACCGCTCGCGGAGGAGGAGGCGATCCGGATCGCGCTCGGCGTGGCGCGCGCGCTCGAGCACGCGCACGCCCACGGGATCGTCCATCGCGACGTGAAGCCGGGGAACGTCCTGCTCGACCCGGAGGGGCGGGTGAAGCTGACCGACTTCGGGTTGGCGAAGACGGGCGAGGGGCTCGACCTCACGCTCCCCGGCACGATGATCGGGACGCCGCAGTACCTCTCCCCGGAGCAGGCCCGCAGCCCGAAGCAGGCGGACGAGCGGAGCGACCTCTACTCGCTCGGCGCGACGCTGTACCACATGCTGACCGGTCGGCCCCCGCACGTCGGGGAGAGCCTCACCGCGGTCATCTCCGACATCCTCTTCTCGCCGATCGTGCCGCCGGAGCGGGTCCGCCCGGGGATCTCCACCGCCGCCTCCCGCGTCGTCGCCCGTCTCCTCGCCCGGCAGCGCGGCCTCCGGACGCGCACCGCCGCCGAGGCGATCGCCGACCTCGAGAGGGCGGCCGAGCCGGAGGCGGGGGCGGACCTGCCGGGTCTCTCCTGGGAGGAGGCCGGCCACGAGGCGCACCCGCGCCGCCGGCCGTGGCGGGTCGTCGGCGGGGCGGCGGCCGGCGCCGTCGTGCTCGCGCTGCTGCTGGCGCTGCTCCGGTCGGAGGACGACCCCGGGGACGGAGCGCCGGCTCCGCCCGTCTCGACCGCTCGTCCCGACCAGCCGTTCGATCCCGCGGACCTCGCCGACGGCCGCGTCTCGCCGCTGGAGGCGTGGACCGCCCTCGCCGCTCTCCCCGAGGGTCCGCCCGGGCCGCGGCTCCGGGCGGCGGTGGAGCGGGAGGCGACGGAGCGGGCGCGGCTGCTCGGCGTGCGGGCGTCGTCGGTCGCGCGACGCGAGGTGGCGGCCGGCCGACTCGAGACCGCGCTCGACGCGTTCGACGCCGAGGTCGCGCGGGGGGCGGCGTCGGCGCTCGGGGCGTCCCGCGACCGGCTGCCGGAGCCGCTCGTCGAGGCGCTCGACGCCGGGACCGCCGAGGCCCGGCGGACGGTCGCCGACGACCTGGTCGGCCGGGCGGCGCGACGTGCCAACGACGAGATCGAGATCGACCTCGACCGCCTCTCGGGGGAGCTCCTCGGGCTGGTCACCGCGCGGCGGTACGCCGAGGGGCTGGCGCGGGTCGACCGCGAGCTGGAGGCGGCGGACGAGCGCGTGGCCGAGCTGTTCGCGGTGGCGGTCCGGTCCGTCGTCCCGGAGAGCCGGAACGCCCGCCCGTCTCCCGAGTGGCGGAACCGCGCCGCCGAGTCGTATCGGGCCGCGCTCTCGCGGCTGAAGCGCCTCCGGCTGGAGCGCGCGGTCGACGAGGCGCGGGAGAGCGCCCTTCGCGCCGTGGCGGCGTTCCGGGTCCCGGAAGGGGAGGCTCCCGGCCGGAAGGAGATCGAGCGCGGCCTCCGCGGAGCGGTCGAGGAGGTCCTCGGCCTCGACCCGTCGGAGCTGCCCGGCGAGCCGGGCCCCCTGGGCGACGCGATCGGGGCTCGGGTCGAGCGGCTCGACCTCGAGGTCCGCGAGCGGGAGCGGTCGGCGAGGCGTCGCCTCGAGGCGTCGGTC
>JBICIB010000944.1:0-4822 GCA_043101415.1 Planctomycetota bacterium JB042
GGTTCGTGTCCTCGCCCGTCCCCGGGGCGACGCCGAAGAAGCCGTTCTCCGGGTTGATCGCGTAGAGGCGTCCGTCCTCGCCGAACCGCATCCAGGCGATGTCGTCGCCGACGGTCCAGATCTTCCAGCCCTTGTACTCCTGCGGCGGGACGAGCATCGCCAGGTTCGTCTTGCCGCACGCCGACGGGAACGCCGCCGCGACGTACTTCGTCTCGCCCTGCGGGCTCTCGAGGCCGAGGATCAGCATGTGCTCGGCGAGCCACCCCTCGTCCCGGGCCATCGTCGACGCGATGCGGAGCGCGAAGCACTTCTTGCCGAGGAGCGCGTTGCCGCCGTACCCCGAGCCGAACGACCAGATCTCGCGCGTCTCCGGGAAGTGGGAGATGAACCGGCGCTCCGGGTCGAGCTCGCCGATCGAGTGGAGGCCGCGGCAGAACTCGCCCGACTCGCCGAGCGTCTCGAGCGCGACGTTCCCCATCCGGGTCATGATCCGCATGTTGGCGACGACGTAGGGCGAGTCGGTGATCTCGACGCCGACCTTGCTGGTCGGGGAGCCGACCGGACCCATGAGGTACGGGACGACGTACATCGTCCTCCCCTTCATGCAGCCCCGGAAGAGCTCCGTCATCTTCGCCTTCATCTCGGCGGGGGCGGCCCAGTGGTTGGTCGGTCCGGCGTCCTCTTCCTTCTCCGAGCAGATGAACGTCAGGTGCTCGACGCGCGCGACGTCGCTCGGGTCGCTGCGGTGGTAGTGGCAGTTCGGCCACTTCTCCTGGTCGAGCTCCTCGAGCGTGCCGTCCGCGAGCATCTGCTTCACGAGCGAGGTGTTCTCGGCGTCCGACCCGTCACACCAGTGGATCGAGTCCGGAGTCGTCAGCTCGGCGACTTCGTCCACCCAGCTCTCGAGGGCCTTGTTGTTCACCATGGCGTCGGATTCCCATGTCGTTTCGGATAGAGGAACGAATCCCGGATTCTGTCAGAAACGGAGGCGGGTCGCCAGGGGCAAAACGTCGCACGCGTCGGGCGGAGCGGGGCGGAGAGGGCCCGCGGGGGCCCGCGGAGCGCCGCCTCCCGGACGCGACCGGCGGTCAGCGAGAGCGCTTCGCCTTCCGCGCCTGCTTCCGCTGCTTCCCTTTCGGCGTCGGCCGGGGCTGCCCTCGATTCGCGGGCGGGGCGAGCCGGATCCTCCGCCACGCGTCGCGGGGGAGCGTCCGTTCGTCGCCTCCCTCTTCTCGAACGCGCGGAGAGTCCCCGTCCGCCCCGACGAGGACGGCGAGGAACGCGGACCGGCCCTCCTCGTCCGGCGCCGCGAGGCTCACGCGGACCCGCTCACCGGCGAACCGCTCGAAGTGGCGGGCGGTCTCGAGGACCCGGTTCTCGCCGGGGGAGTCGAACTCGATGTCGAACGCGCCGGGGTCGATCCCCGCCTCGGTCAGGCCGTCCCGGAGGGCACGGATGAGCGCGACGAGGAGCTTCGTGTCGGGGGGCGAGTCCTCCCGGTCGACGACGAGGCGGATGCGGCGGCTGTCCGAGACCGATCGTTCGAGCAGCTCGCATCCTTGCGCCGCGGCGACGGTCTCCGCGACCGCGAGGATCCGCTCGCGATCGATCGGCCGCGATCCGCCCCCGGGGCGGAGGGACGGCTTGCGGGGCGGCTTCCGGTCGCGTGGGTCGGGGCGCATCGTCCGCCGAGGCTATCGCGGTGCCCCGTCGATTCCTAGGTTGGCGCCATGCTCGCCCGGATCGCGCAGGCGCTCAGCCGATTCTCCTCGCGGTGGGTCCCCGACGCCTGGGTGATCGCCGTCGGCCTGACCGGCGTCACGGCCGCCCTCGCGCTCGGCCTCACCCCGTCTGGCCCGTCCGACGTCGTCCGGCACTGGGGCGACGGGTTCTGGAAGTTCCTCACCTTCGCGATGCAGATGTGCCTGGTCGTGATGACCGGCTACATGCTGTCGACCGCGCCGCCGGTCCGGAGGCTCCTCGAACGCGCCGCCGACCTCGCCACGACCCCGCGCGCCGCGGTGGTGCTCATGGCGGTCGTGTCCCTCCTGCTCGGCTGGCTCCACTGGGGGCTCTCCGTCGCGGCGTCGGCGGTCCTCGTCCGGGTCGTCGCGCGGCGGCAGCCGAAGGTCGACTACCGCCTCCTCGTCTGCTGCGCCTACTTCGGCGTCGCGACCATCTGGCACGCCGGATGGTCCGGCTCGGCGCCGACGAAGGTCGCGATGGAGGGGCACGAGTTCGTCGACGTCATGGGCGTCCTCCCGGTGAGCGAGTCGATCCTGAACCCGTTCAACCTCGCCCTCGTCGCGCTCGTCCTGGTCCTGATGCCGTTCCTCGCCTGGCGCCTCCACCCGCCCGAGGGAGAGGCGGTCTGCGTCGATCCGGCGACGCTCGACGACGCGGCGGCGAAGGAGGACGACGCGCGCGAGCGGACGCCGGCCGGCGCGATCGAATCGTCCCGGATCCCGAACCTCCTCCTCGCCGCGGCCGCGGGATGGTGGCTCGTCCTCGAGTTCCGCGAGCGCGGCCTCGACGCGGTGAACATCGACACCCTGAACTTCACGTTCCTCTTCCTCGCGGTCCTCGCCCACGGCACGCCCGCGTCGTTCCTCCGTTCGGCGTCCGAGGCCGGCCGCTTCGTCTGGGGGATCGCGATCCAGTTCCCCTTCTACGCCGGGATCGCCGGCATCCTCTCCGGCTCGGGCCTCTCGACGGAGATCGCCGCCGCGTTCGAGTCGTTCGCGACCGCCGAGACCTACCCCTTCTTCGTCCTCGTCTACTCCGGCTTCCTGAACTACATCGTCCCGTCCGGCGGCTCGCAGTGGATCGTCTCCGGCGAGTACCTCATGCAGGCCGCGAACGGCCTCGGCGTCGGCACCGACAAGGCGCTGATCGCCTACTCCTGGGGCGACATGTCGACCAACCTCGTCCAGCCGTTCTGGGCGATCCCCCTCCTCGCGATCGCCGGCCTGAGGTTCCGCGACATCATGGGGTTCGCGGTGATCCTGTTCGCGGTCTACTTCGCGGTGGTGGGCGCGGCATTCCTGGCCTTCGGGTGGATGTGAGGGGGAGCAAGGGAGAGCAGGGGAGAGCAGGAGAGAGCAGGGGAGAGCAGGAGAGAGCAGGGGAGAGGTCGCTGACGCGGAAGACCGAAGTCGACGTCGGATCCTCGCGTCAGCGTCATTCCATGGGTCCTCACCGGATTCCCCCTTTCCCCATCCGGAATCGGGTGAGGAAGTCCGAAGCGAGCGAGGCGGGGCCGGAGGAGGGATGAGGCTCCGAGAGCGACCCCGCAGCGCGACTCGAAGATCCGCGGAGACCACTCCCGGCGCATCGCGCGAGGACGTGAGCGGGTCGGAGAGCTCGTCCCTCCTCCGGCGCCCGCCGTGGCGAACGCGAAGACGTTCCCGAACGCGTTGCAAGCCGCGCAGCGTTAGTCGTCGAGCGACTTCTTCTCGAACAGCTTGGGGGGGAGGTCGAAGACGTAGGCGTCCTCGCCGACGGTGAAGGTGAGGGTGGCGGCGTCGCGGCCGCTCTCGATCGAGAGGTCGAGGTGTTCGGAGGGCTTCTGGGCCTTGCCGGCCTGGCCGTCGAGGAAGAGGGGGGCGGCCCAGTCCTCGCCGCGCCAGATCACGAGGCGGCATGTCTCGCCGGCGCGGAGGTGGGCGCGGGCGGGGAGTTCGAGGGACTTCGACTCGACGCGGGCGACGACGACCTCGTCCTCCTCGAGTTCGCGGCGGACCGCGTCGAGGTCCTCGCGTTCGACCGTCGTGAACGTGAACCGGTGCTTGCCGACCTTCCCCTTCACCGCGGCGGCGCGCGCGGTCCGGAACGACTTCGTGAGGTGACGCGGGCCGAGGTCGACCGTCCACTGGTACGGGTCGGTGTTCGCGTCGCCGTCGCCGGTCGTCGGGCGGCGGCGGGAGAGGTCGATCGTCAGGCGGGGGACGAGGTCCTCCTCTTCCAGCCACTCCCGGACGAACCGGGTCTCCGCCTCGCACGGGCCGGCGTTCCAGTTCAGCCCGTCCGAATGGAAGACGAGTCCCCACTGATCGTCGCCGCGGTGCGCGAGGCCGAGGTTGTACGTCCCGGGGAAGACGACGGCGTCGTCGAACAGGAGCGCCGGCTCGATCACCGCCCGGTTCGGGTTGGCGGCGGAGAGGCGCCAGATCATCCCGTCGAAGATCCGCTCCTCCCACGCCTCCTGCCACTGGGCGGCGCCGTAGTCGACCTTGATCCGGCCGTGCGGCTTCGCGTTCAGCTCGGCGGTGGCGGCCGGGAGGGTGAGGGCGAGGAGGGCGGCGCCGAGGGGCATGGTTCGGGCTCCGGTCGGTCGGGCGGCGCCGGCATCGTACCGCGCCCGGAAGGTGCGTGGAGCGGCGCTCGGTCGGTCGGTATGTTCGGGGCGAACCGAACGTCCCGGGAAGGGAGTCGCCCCGATGTCGATGAACGGTGACGCGAACCACGAGCGCTGCGTCAACACCCTCCGGACCCTCGCGATCGACATGGTGCAGGAGGCGAACTCGGGGCACCCCGGGCTGCCGCTCGGCGCCGCGCCGATGGCGTACGTCCTCTGGCGGAACCACCTCCGCTTCGATCCGAGCACGCCCGACTGGCCGGACCGCGACCGGTTCGTCCTGTCGGCCGGGCACGGCAGCGCCCTCCTCTACGCGCTGCTCCACGCGTTCGGGCACGACCTCGGGGTCGGCGACCTGAAGGCGTTCCGGCAGTGGGGGAGCCGCACGCCGGGGCACCCGGAGATCGACGTCACGCCCGGCGTCGAGGCGACGACCGGGCCGCTCGGTCAGGGGGCCGCGAACGC
>JBICIB010000945.1:0-3693 GCA_043101415.1 Planctomycetota bacterium JB042
GCGAACGGGCCGTCGCTCCTCACCTTCTCCAACGCCTCCTCGGGGCTCGAGGCCGCGTCGAGGTCGAACGCCTTCCGATGTTGGCGGCGGAGGCCCTGGAGGATCGCCGGCTCGTCGTCGACGAGGAGCACCCGGCGTGACTCTGCGCTGCTCATTCCCGTTCTCCTTCGTTCAATGGGGGGTGCCGGCGGCGCGCTCGTCCTCACGTTCGACGAACTCGCGCCAGGCCGGGATCTTCTCGAGGACGCCCTGGCGCTCGAGCAGCTCGAGCTCCAGCTCCGCGGGCGTCTCGTCGACGACCTCCGCGGCGAGCGCCTGTGCGACGTGGACGGCGGTGAGGACCCCGAACTCGTCCGTCTCGCCGACCTCGGACGGCCGGTGGTGATGGGCGACCGCCTCGACGAGCGGGTACGGCATGCCCCAGACGCCGAGCAGGTACGCCCCGACCTCCGCGTGGGTCACGCCGAGCAGCTCGCGTTCGACCTCCGGACGGGGCCGGTCGGTCGCGGCGGCCTCGCGGTTCACGCGATCGAACGTCTCCGGCGCGTGCGTGGCGAGGATCAGCTCGCCCACGTCGTGTAGCATGCCGCCGAGGAACGCGAGGTCCGCCGCGTGCTTGTCGGAGAACATCTGCCGGGCGACGCGGCCGGCGAGGACCGCCTCGGTCTGCTCCTTCTCGATCGAGAACCCCCGCGCCCCCCGGGACTCGAACTGCCGGAACACCTCCGCCGTCAGGACGAGGTCCTGGATCGTCTGGACGCCGAGGTAGTTGACGGCCTGGGAGACGCTCGAGACCTCGCGCCGGAGGCCGAAGTAGCTCGAGTTCGTGATCTGCAGCAGCTTCGCCGTGATGGCGGGGTCGCTCTCGACGATCTCGGCCACGCGCTGCATGTCGACCTCGGCCTCGGCCAGCGCGTGCAGGAGCTCGCGGTAGATGCGCGGCATGACCGGCAGGTCTCCGATCGGGCCGAGGAGGTCGATCAGCGCGCGGTTCGCGAGCAGCTCCTCCAGGCGGAGGCTCCGCTCGATCACCTGCTCCAGCACGCCCGCCTCGCACGGCTTCGACAGGTACTGATGCGAGACCGTGACGCTCCGCATCGTCGCCGCGCGATCGGCGTAACCGCTGAGCACGATCCGGACGGCTCCGGGGGTCCGTGCCTTGACCTCCGTCAAGAGCGCCGGCCCGTCGAGTCCGGGCATCCTCATGTCCGACACGACGACGTCGAACGGCTCCCGATCGATCGCGGTCAGCGCCTCCTCGCCCGAGGTGACGAAGTGCATGTCCCACTCGTGCCGCCTCGACCGGAGCATGCGCCGGAGGCCGCCGAGGATCTCCGGTTCGTCGTCGACGAACAGGACGCGGAGACGCTCGCCCGTCGCCGTGGCGGATCGTGACCCTGCATTCAACGTGGTTCACCCTCTTCCCGACCGAACGGTCTCTTCCGTGCCTCTTTCCCCCGGGCACCCGAGTCCCGATCGGGCGATCGACGCGCTCACCTTGACGGCTTCGAAGGCCGAGGTCCCGATCCGAGATCGGTGGCGACGCGGGTGTTTCGTCTCTGCGACGCGATGGGGCTCTCGCCGCGTCGAGACGTCGGTCCCGCCCGGCACGGCGTAACGGCGCGGCGTCCCTCGGGCTTCTCCCCCGATGCGATCACGATCCGCTCGACTCGTCCTCCTCTTCGGCGGACTCGCTCCGGCGCTCCCGGCCGGGGAATCGAACTGGCCGGGCTTCCGCGGCCCGAACGGCGCCGGGGTGGGGGACGCCGTCGGGCTGCCGGTCCGCTTCGGGCCGGACGAGAACCTCGCGTGGCGGACGGAGGTGCCGTTCGGGCGCTCGTCGCCGATCCTCACGGAGCGCGCGGTGGTGGTCACCGGGGCCGACGACGAGCACCTCCACGTCGTCGCGCTCGACCGGGGGACGGGTGCGCGGCTCTGGTCGAGGGCGCTGACGCGCGCGCGGAGGGAGGCGGTCCACCCCGCGAACGACTCGGCGACGCCGACGCCGGCGACCGACGGCCGGAACGTCTTCGTCTTCTTCCCCGAGCTCGGGCTCGTCGCGTTCGACGACGAAGGGCGCGAGCGGTGGCGGGTCCCGCTCGGCCCGTTCGTGAACCACTACGGGATGTCGGCGTCGCCGGTGCTCGCCGGCGACACGTTGATCCAGCTCTGCGACCAGCAGGTCGGGTCGTTCCTGCTCGCCGTCGACGCGGGGACCGGGGAGGAGCGGTGGCGGGCCGACCGGAGCGACACGGTCGAGTCGTTCACGACGCCGGTCCTCGTCCCGGCCGAGGCGCCGACCCGGGTCGTCGTCTCCGGCTCGTTCCGGGTGACCGCGTACTCGATCGAGACCGGGGAGGAGGAGTGGCGGCGGACCGGCTTCGCGTACAGCCCGATGCCGAGCCCGAGCGTGGTCGGCGGGACGCTGGTCGTCTGCTCGCCGCACCCGCCGGAGTTCCCGATGCCGGAGTACGACGCGCTCCTCGCGCGGCACGACGGGGACGGGAGCGGCGCGCTGGTCGCGGACGAGATGGAGGGGAGCCACCTCCACTTCGGGTGGCTCGACGCGGACAAGGACGGCCTCCTGCGGCGGGAGGAGTACGAGTTCGCGCGGGCCGGGATGCGGTCGGAGGTGTACGGGCTCGTCGCGCTCGAGCTCCGCGGCGACGAGCCGCCGGTCGAGCGGTGGCGCGTCCGGCGGGGGCTCCCCCTGATCTCGTCGCCGTTGGTCCACGACGGCGTCGTCTACCTGGCGAAGGACGGGGGGGTGCTGACCCTCCTCGACGCCGCGGACGGCGGCGTGCTCGGGCGGCGCCGTCTCCCGGACGCGATCGGTCCGTGCTTCCCGTCCCCGGTCGCCGCGGACGGCCGGATCTTCGTCCCTTGCAACGCCGGCACCGTCGCGGTCCTCGCCGCGGGCGGGGACGGAGAGGTGCTCGCGACGAACGACCTCGGCGAGGAGTGCCTCGCCAGTCCGGCGATCGGCCGCGACTCCCTCTACGTCCGGACCGCCGCGGCCGTCTACCGGTTCCGCGACGGCGGCTGATCGGGCGGCGGCTTCGCCGAGCGGCGGGCGATCCGCTCGAGGCCGGCCCGCGCGCGCGCCTGCAGCTTCGCGCTCCAGTACGGGCTCCCCTCGAGGTCCTCGGCGGCGCGGGCGAGGCTCTCGCGCGCCGCGTCGAGGCGTCCCGCGCGCTCCTGCACCTCGCCGAGCACCAGCAGCGCCTGATGGACCAGGCCGGGGTCGGTCTCGTCGTCCCGTCCGTACCGTTCGATCGCCTCGGCGTACCGCTCCTCGGCGACGTCGAGCTCGCCCCCCTGGTCCGCCACCCGGGCGAGGAAGAGGACGCACTGCGCCGCGCGGCGGGTGTTGTCGAGGCGGTTCCAGGTCTCGAGCGCGCGCCGGAGCTGGTCGCGCGCGTCGGCGAACCGGCCGAGCTGCTGGTACGACCGGCCGAGGTTCGTCCGGACCTGCGCGATCGAGGCGTGCCCCTCGCCGAAGCGATACGCCATGATCCGGAGCGCCTCGCGCATCCGCTCGATCGCGGCCTCGTGATCCCCGTCGGCGGCGAGGGTGAGCCCCCAGGTGTTCAACACGCGGGCGAGCCCGTCGTCGAACTCGTCCCCGTGCTCGCGGCACTCTCGGGCGGTCCGGTCGAGCACGGCGTTCGCGCCGGCGAGGTCTCCCCGTTC
>JBICIB010000946.1:0-2632 GCA_043101415.1 Planctomycetota bacterium JB042
AGGACGACCCGCTGAGCGCGGCGAGCCGCTTCCACCGGCTCCGCGTCGCCACGCTCGACGGCGAACGACCGCTCGACGCGCTGCTCCGAACGCTGCGCGAGGAGCGCCGCACCAACGTCCTCGTCGTCCCCGCCGTCTTCTGCGTCGACGGCACGACGATGCGCCGGATCCGCGACCGCGCCGGACCCGAGGCGCGCGAGGCGATGACCCTGCACTTCAAGCCCGGCCTCGGCGACCGGATCGCCCGCACGGCGGCGCCGCATCCGTGACCGGACGGAAGCAGGGCGGACTGTTCGGCGACCTCCCGCCCCCGCGGAAGGGAGGCGGACGGGCCCGTCCGGTCGAGCCGGCCCCGCCGCGCGACGAGGACGCCGCGACCGCGGAGAGTCTGCCGCCGTCGATCCGGCTGGGGACCTCGTCGTGGTCGTTCCCGGGCTGGAAGGGGATCGTCTGGAGCGGCGACGCGTCCGAACGAAAGCTCTCGCGGGAGGGGCTCGAGGCGTACGCGCGTCATCCGCTCCTTCGCTGCGTCGGCCTCGACCGGACGCACTACGCGCCGATGACCGTCGAGCAGTACCGCGCCCACGCGGCGCAGGTGCCGGACGGCTTCCGGTTCCTCGTCAAGGCGCACGAGGCGTCGACGATCCGGCGCTGGCCCGACCACCCGCGCTACGGCGCGAGGCGGGGAGAGACGAACCCGCTCTTCCTCGACGCGCGCGCCGCGGCCGACGCGGGGGTCGCGCCGACCGTCGAGGGGCTCGGCGACCGACTCGGCGTGCTCCTCTTCCAGGTCGCGCCGCAGTCGCTGAAGGGGGCCGGCGGGCCGGCGGGGTTCGTCGACGCGCTCCACCGGTTCCTCGCCGCCCTGCCGCGGGGGCCGCGGTACGCGGTCGAGGTCCGGAACCGGGAGCTCCTGACCGACGCGTACGCGGCCGCGCTCCGGGACGTCGGAGCGCTCCACTGCCTGAGCGTCCACCCGCGCCTGCCGCCGCTCGACGAGCAGGCGCACGCCGCCGGCGTCGACGCCCAGCCCGAGCTGCTGGTCCGCTGGATGCTGCGCGCCGGCCTCGACTACTCCGCCGCGGTGGAGCGATACGCCCCGTTCGATCGAATCGTCGACGAGGACCCGCCGACGCGGCGCGCCGTCGCCGATCTCGCGGCCGTCGCGGCCCGGAAGAGCCGTCCGGTCACCGTCGTCGTCAACAACAAGGCCGAGGGATCCTCGCCGCTGTCGGTCTTCGCGCTCGCGGCGGAGATCGCGCGGCGCCTCGACCGGCCGACCGCGGACCCGATCGTTTAGCAGCCCGTTGAAGAAGTCATGCGGGGCTGTGGCGGCTCCCTCTCGCTGCTTTCTGGGAAAGCAGCGAGAGGGAACTCGCCTCGCACCCACAGCACTTCTTCAACGGACTGTTAGAGTCGGTCCGCCGCCCTCGTCCGGAAGGATCCATGCGTCCCATCACGACCGCGCTGCTCGTCGCCGGGCTCGGTTCGCTCGCCGCCGCCGGGGACGGGTCTCCCCCCGACAAGCGCGCCCTGAAGAAGATCGTCCCCGCCTACCTCGAGGCGGACGCCGCCGGACGCGCCGCGATGCGAGCCGAGTTCGACCGCGACCTGCGGCCGCTGTACGACCGCGAGGTGAAGACCCTCCGCGTCGAGCTGCTGAAGCTCGCCCGCCGCGAGGGGAAGCGCCTCTCCGGGAGCGGCCGGAACTTCTGGTACGACGAGAAGGAGAAGCTCGGCAAGTACATCGTCGAGGGGAAGCCGTCGAAGACGCTCTGGATCGGACTGCACGGCGGCGGCCTCGGGTCGGGCGACGCCGGCTCGATGGCGGCGGGGATGGGCGGCGGCGGCTGGTGGTGGATCTTCCCGGAGGTCCTGAAGAAGACCGAGCGGGGGTGGACCGACTCGGGGACCGAGGAGTTCGTGCTCGAGCTGGTCGAGGCGGCGAAGCGGACCGGCAAGGTCGACCCGAACCGGGTCTACGTGAGCGGCCACAGCATGGGCGGCTACGGCACCTGGACCTTCCTCGCCCACCATCCCGACGTCTTCGCCGGAGGCGCCGCGTACGCCGGCGCGCCGACGATGTACTACAAGCAGCCGGGCGCCGAGGAGACGTTCGAGAACATCGACGCGGTCGTCGACGGCATCCTCCCGAACCTGTTCAACTCCCGCCTCTTCGTCTTCCAGAGCACCGACGACAAGAACGTCCCGCCCGGCCCGAACCAGTTCGCCGCGAAGAGTCTCGGCGAGTGGCGGCAGGCCCACCCCGACGGGTTCGACTTCCGCTACGAGGAGGTCGACGACCGCGGACACGCGGCGCCGAAGGAGGGGTACCTCCCGTCGCAGAAGTGGGTCGCCGAGCACGAACGCGTCGCCCGTCCGAGGAAGCTGATCTGGCAGCCCGTGCTCCCCTGGAAGCGCCAGTTCCACTGGCTCCGGTGGGAGGAGCCGACCCTCCACACGACGATCCGGGTCGAGGCGAAGGAGGGGAACCGCGTCGAGATCACGTCCGAGCGCGGCGAGCCGGACCTCTCGACGCTCTCGCTCCTCCTCGGCGAGCCGATCGTCGACCTCGACGAGGAGGTCGTCGTCGTGGTGGACGGCGAGGAGACGTTCCGGGGGAAGGTCGACC
>JBICIB010000947.1:0-6510 GCA_043101415.1 Planctomycetota bacterium JB042
ACGTTCGCGCGGCCGTAGGCGAACGCGGCGCCGGAGAGGTTCCGGCGGGCGGCCTCGGCCCGCCCCTTGAGCTGCCAGCTCCGCGCGGACGAGGCGTCGATCGCGATCGCCCGCTCCAGCCACGCCACGGCGCGGTCGACGTCGCCGCGCGCGAGCGCGACCTCCGCCGCGATCTGGAGGACCGGCGTCGACGTCGGAGCGAGCGGGACGGCCGGCTCGACCAGCTCCCACGCCCGCTCGGTCAGGCCGTGGCGGCGCTCTTCGATCCGGCGCGCGACCAGGAGGACCGCCCCCGCGCCGAGCGCCCGGGCGAGCGCGTCGCCGGGGTCCTTCTCGATCGTCCGCCCGACCTGCGTCCCGGCCCGGAGGAGGAGGGAGTCTCGGGTCTCCGGGGCCGCGTTCCGCGCCGCGTCGGCGAGCGCGAAGGCGGCGCGCGTCCGGTAGCGCGTCACCTCGGGAGCGAGGTCGGCGGCCCCTTCGAGGAGCGTGGCGGCGAGGTCCGAGCGTCGCGCGACGCGATCGGCGGCGTACGCCACCCGCGCGTCGACGTCGGCCAGCACGCGGCGGACGTCGTCGCGGACCAGCGCCGCGAGGAGCAGGGTGAGCGCGATCCCCGTCGCCCGCCGGGCGGGGCGGTCGCGGGCCGGAGCGCCGGCTCCCGGCCTCGATCCGGACCGGACGAGGAGGACGACCCCGAGGACGACCGTGAGCAGGAGCGCGATCGAGTCGAGTCGGCCGCGGAGGGCCGAGGCGGCGGGCGAGAGCGCCTCGAAGCGGGTCGCCCCGGCGGGGTCGATCGCGACGTGCGCCAGGAGGAACGGCCCGAGGACCGTGGCGGCCCGAGCGAGCGCGCCGCCGCGGCCGGCCGCGGGGAGGAGCAGGACGAGCGGCGCGACGAGCGGGAGGAGCCGGACGTCGCCGACCGCGAACAGGAACGTCGCCGCGCCGAGGCCGGCGAGGACGCCGCGCCGCGCCGCCGCCCCTCGCGCGTCCTCGTCGTCGGCGGCCTCCGCCCGGCCCGCGGGCCGGCGCGCCGTCCTCCCCGCGATCCAGCCCGCGGCGACGAACAGCGCGAGTCGGGAGACGGCGCCGGGGACCGACAGGAGCCCGTCGACCGCGACCGCGGCGAGCGCCGCGGTGAACGCGACGAGAGGTGCGGGGACGATCGCCTCGGCGGAGGAGGCCGCGCGCCGGGCGCCCCGGACCCCGAGGGCGAGCGCCGCTCCGACCAGACCGAGCAGGCCGAGCGCGCCGAGGAGCCCGCGCGACCAGGCGAGGTCGAGCGCGTCGCAGTGCATCCGGTCGATCACGATCGCTCCGCCGAGCCTCCTCTGCAGCGCGTCGCTGACGTGCGCCGGGAACCGGACCTCCGCGGAGTCCGGCCCGTGGCCGAACGCCAGCCGCTCCGGCGCGCCGCCGATCGCGCGCGCCGCGTCCCGGTAGAGGAGTCCCCGCGTCTCGACCTGGTCGGTCGTGAACGCCTCGACGATGCGGCGGGGGAGCGCGTCGCCGGGGAGGTGGTCTCGGACCGGAGGGAGGATCGAGAGGGCGACGAGGCCGGCGGTCGCGCCGAGGCCGAGGAGGAGCGGCCGCCGCCGGCGACGGTCGAGACCGGCGACCAGGAGGACCCCGGCGACCCCGGCGAGGAGCGCCGCGCGCGAGCCGGTGAGGAGGAGCGCGAGCGCCGAGAGGACGGCGGCGAGGTGGCCGGCGCGAGACCGCGCCGTCGCGGCGGCGATCGGAAGCACGGCGGCGAGATGGGATCCGAGGAACGTCGGCCCCCCCGCGATCGAGGGGGCGCGGCTTCCGGCCTCGACGTACGGGAGCGGGACGCCGAGCGCGGGGAGGACCGACTGCGCGACCGCCAGCGCGGCCGCCACGGCGCCGCCGGCGACGAGGGCGTCGGTCAGCCGCCGCGCCGGGCCGTCCCGCGACTCCGCGGCGAGCGCGGCGTCCCGGCGACCGGCTCGCGCCGCGGCGAGGAACACCCCGAGGAGCGCGAGGTCGGTCAGCAGGCCGGCCTGTCGCCCGTACGAGCCGGGGAGCGCGGTCGCCGGACGGACGGAGAGGAACGCCGCGACGAACGACGCGCCGACGTACAGGAGGGCGAACGCGGACGGGAGGTCGATCCCGCGGCGTGGGTGCGGCGCCGTCTCCCGCCGACGGACGGAGACCGCGACGGCGACGAGGGCGAGGAGGCCGAGGAGCCGCAGCAGGACGGCGCGGTCCCCTTCGAAGCCGCGGGCCCCGTTCGGCTGGGCGAAGAGCGGGACGCAGACGACCGCCGCGAGGAGCGCCGCCTCGGCGACGCGACGCGCGAGCCCCTCGAACCTCCCCTCGTCGTCCGGTCTCGTCAACGGCCGTTCGCGGTCAGCGTTCGGACCGCTCCCCCCCGAGCGCGTCGGCGAGGTCCCGGGGGAGGCTGGCCTGGGCGCGGAGCGTCGCCACGTCGAGCGACCGCGCCGGGGTCGAGAGACGCTCGCGGAGACGCCGATCGAGCGTCCGGTCGTCGACGTCGTCGAGCGACCTCCCCGCCAGCACCATCCCCCAGCAGCCGTGATACGCCGGGACGAACACGCGGCCCGCGTCGATCGTCCCGAACACCTCCCGCAGCCGGCGGAGGAAGCCGACCGCGGAGTCGAAGTGGTCTCCGAACGCCGGGCCGTACTGCATCGCGAGGACGCCGCCGTCGGCCAGCCGGTCGCGCATCCGCTCGAGGAACGGCGTCTCGAACAGGTGGTGCGCCGGCCCCGCGTCCGCGGGATCGACGATGTCGAAGATCAGCACGTCGAACCGCGTGTCGTGATCCCGCAGGTAGGCCGCCGCGTCCTGCCGCACGACCTCCGCCCGCGGGTCGTCGAACGCGCCGCGGTGGTGTCCCGGCAGGTGCTCGCGACAGGCGTCGACCACGACGCCGTCGAGGTCGACCATCACCGCGTGCTCGACCGATTCGTGCTTCAGCACCTCGCGGAGCGTCGCCCCCTCGCCGCCGCCGAGGATCGCGACGCGCCGAGGCCCCGGGTCGTCGACCAGGAGCATCGCCGGCTGGACCAGCGCCTCGTGGTAGAGGTGCTCGTCGAACTCGGCCGACTGGAGGTTGCCGTCGAGGAAGAGCGTGCGTCCGTGCGCGACGAGATCGGCGATCACGATCTCCTGCCATTCGGAGCGCCCTTCGAAGAGGAGCTCGCGGACGTCGTACTCGATCGTCTCGCCGGGCGTGAACTCGTCACGGATCCGGCGGGGCTCGACGGTCACGCGATCTGCTCGCTCAGGCGCCGCGCGTCGAAACCGCGGCTCACCTCGACCCGCCGGTGGTGCTCGGCGCGCATCCCGGAGACCAGCAGGTCGGCCGCCTTTCCGGCGTCGAACGCCTCGCCGCAGGTGTAGACGTCGAGCGTCGCCTTCCCATCGGACGGCCAGGTGTGGATCGAGAGGTGCGACTCGGCGATCAACAGGACGCCGGAGACGCCGGGCGGGTTGAATTCGTGGAACGCCTCTCCGACGATGGTGGCGCCGGCGGCGATCGCGGCCTGTCTGAGCTTGAACCGAAGCTTGGCCTTGTCCGCGAGGAGGTCTTCCGGGCAACCGTCCAGGTCGAGCAAGATGTGCGAGCCAAGTTCGGCCATCGATCTCCCCGGGTTCGGAGTCGGACGATTCGGTCGTCGAAGTGCGAACGCGTCAGTCTATTCAAGGCCCGGTCGTAGGGGAAACAAAGAAAGCATGAAGCCTCGAGCCCGCCTCGGTCCGATCGGCGCTCTCTGCGTGGCGCTTCACGCGGTCTCCGCGTGCGACGAGGGTGCGGCGCGTGCCACGGTGGACACGCCGGACTCCGCGCTTCGCTCGCGGCGCGTGCTCGCGACCGCGACGCCGACGGTCGCCGGACGCATCGTCGTCGCGGGAGGCCTGGAGGACTCGCACGACCCGACCTCGGCGCGCGGGGACGCGGAGATCCTCGATCCGTTCCACGGAGAGGGGGCGGGGCGGGTGTTGCCGCCGACCCCGCTCTCCGGCCGCATCGTGGCCGGCCGCGCGGGGCACGCCGCCGTCGCGCTCTCCGGCGGGCGCGTGCTCCTCGTCGGCGGCGACCTGGCGGGCACGGTCGAGCTGTTCGACCCCGACCTCGGTCCGAGCGGACGGTTCCGGCCGATCGGAGCGTTGCCGGGCGGGGCGCGGATGGCGTCGACGGCGACGCTCCTCGACGACGACCTGGTCCTGGTGACCGGAGGGCTCACCCCGGCCCGTCGCGCGTGCGCGTTCGTATCGATCGTCGACGTGAAGCACGGGACGATCGAGGCGCTCGCGCCGCTCTCCGAGGCGCGTGCGTCGCACACCGCGACGCGGCTCGTCGATGGGCGGGTGCTCGTCGCGGGAGGGGTCGGTCGCCGCTCGACCGAGCTGTTCGACCCCGCGACGCGCCGGTTCGCGCCGGGCCCGTCCCTGCGCCACGTCCGCGACGACCACCGGGCGACGCGCCTCGCGGACGGCTCGGTCCTCGTCACCGGCGGGCAGGACGCGCGGGGGCGCTCCCGGCGGACGTCCGAACGGTTCGTCCCGGGGGACGACGCGTTCGTCTCCGGTCCGGACCTCACGTCCGCGCGCGCCGATCACGCGCAGGTGCTGCTCGCCGACGGACGCGTCGTGCTGCTCGGCGGCGAGGACGACGACGGGCGGAACGTCGACGTCGTCCTCGACGCGGTGGAGGCGTTCGATCCGGACTCCTCGAGGTTCGTGCCGCTGGCGCCGCTCTCGATGCCGCGCGACGATCACGCGGCGGTCGTGCTCCGCGACGGAAGGATCTGCGTCGTCGGCGGTCAGACGACCGGGGATCGCGCGCTCCGAGCGGTCGAGTACTACCGCCCGCGGCCGCGCTGACCGAACCGGGTCAGCGGACGAGGGCGACGACGTCGTCGCCGTGCGCCTCGGTCGCGGCGGGGGGCGTGTCGACGCGGCCGTTCGGGCCGGCGCAGACCACGAGGACGTTCTCGTCCGACCGGAAGAACCCGTGGACGTTGACGACGTACGCGTTCCCCCACGGGTCGGGGCCGACGTCGGGCCGCAGGTACGGTCCGGTCCAGGCGTCGCCCGCCATGTCCGGTCCGGCGAGGAACTTCGCGAGGTCGGTCGACGGTCCGGAGGCGAAGACGTTGTTCTTCGGCGGGGCGCCCGCGCTGGTCAGGAAGTGGTAGCTCGTCGCGCCCGAGTGACCGGTCGGGAACGTCCGGGTCGACCGGACGTACTCCCGGACGCCGGACGCGATCGCCGCCAGGTCTTCGTCGACCCGGCGCCACTGATCGTCGAGCTTCCGCATCGAGACGACCGGCACGACCACGCCGGCCATCGCCAGGACGATGGCGACGATCACCAGCATCTCGATCAGGTTGAAGCCGCGGCGGCGGGGCATGAGGGGCTCCGAACAAGGTCGGGTCGGTCGCTCGGGATCGTCCTCTCTCATCGGGCGAGTCCGCTCGGCGACTTGAGTGCGGCGTGGATCGGAACGCGTTCGGGAACGTCTCCGCGTTCCCTACGGCGGCGGCCGGACGAGGGACGAGCTGTCCTAGACGCTGCGCGGCTTGGAACGCGTTCGGGAACGTCTGCGCGTTCCCTACGGCGGCGGCCGGAGGAGGGACGAGCTCTCCGACCCGCTCACGTCCTCGCGCGATGCGCCCGGCGTGGTTTCCGCGAAGTTTCGAGTCGCGCTGCGGGGTCGCTCTCGGAGCCTCATCCCTCCTCCGGCCCCGCCTCGCCCGCTCCGGACTTCCTCACCCGATTCCGGGTTGGATTAGGGGGAGTTCGGTAGGGACCCATGGGATGGCGCTGGCGCGGAGTTCTGACGATCGCGTTGGTCGTCCGCGTCAGCGGCCTCTCCCCTGCTCTCGTTGCTCTCCCCTGCTCTCGTTGCTCCCCCGGCTCCCCCTCACCAGCTTCAGCTTGAACCTCGCGTCGTATCCGCTCGCGCAGTCGCCGCACGACGCCATGCGCAGCGGGCGTTGGCGGGGGTAGAGCGTCTCGCACGACGGACAGCGGTAGAGGTAGCGGGGGGGCGGGGGTTCCCTGTCCCTCGGGTCGAGGTGGAGGGCGGCGGTCTCGAGGTCGTCGTCGTCGTACGTCCACTTGGCCATTCGGTCGCGGCGGCGGAGGGGGTGGGGGAACGGGCGGAGGCGGCGGTAGAGGACGGTGTCGCCGGGGGCGGCGAGAGGGGGGACGGAGAGGCCGCGGCCGAGGGCGGCCCGGGCGAGCGCGCGGACGCGGGCGTCGTAGCGGGCGCCGTGGCGGAGGGGGGAGGACCAGCCGCCGAACGATGGGTCGACGTGGAGCAGCTCGTGCACGATGTCCTCGGCCTGCTCGTGCGGTTCGAGGAAGAGGAAGCGGGGGAGGACGAAGCTGATGACGTAGCGGATGTCGTGGCCGCCGAACGTGAGGCGGGGGACCTCCCACCGGCCGTCGGCGGAGTTCCTCTCGCCGGTCTCCCGGACGCGGGGGGCGTGGCAGGCGGCGCGCTTGCCGTGCGGG
>JBICIB010000948.1:0-3660 GCA_043101415.1 Planctomycetota bacterium JB042
TCGTGCGGCTCGCCGACGACGTACTCGCCGGTCTCGAGGTGCAGCACGTCCGTGCCGTTCGGCAGCACCTCGTCGAAGTCGACGTTCCCCTCGTCGTCGGTCACCTTCAGGTGGTAGGTGCCGTCGCCGAGGTCCTCCTCGGTCACCGTGAACTTCTCCCACCACCACTCGGACGTCGCGAACCCGGCGCCCGCGAGCATCAGCACGCAGGCGGCGGCGACGAGCCCCCGCGGGAGGCGGCGGCGCGAGGCGTTCTCGATCTTCTCCATCAGTTCGTTCTCCAGCTCGGACACGTGGACTCCCCCGTCCCAACGTCGGGACCGAAGGGGCGACAGCGCGCGTCGGACCGGATCCGGGTTCGACGTCATGACGACCTCCGCGCCTGAATCTGCGACCTCAGCTTCCGCCTCGCGCGATCGAGGCGGGACTTGACGGTCCCCGGGCGGATCCCGAGGGCCGCGGCGATCTCGTCGACGGAGAGGCCCTCGACGTAGTGGAGGACCAGCGCCGCCTGATGGTTCGGCGAGAGCGGCGCGAGCAGCGTCCGGACCTCGTCCGCGTCGTCGCGTCCGTCGGTCCGGTCCCTCCCCTCGATCGCGCCCGGATCGTCGAGCGACTCGACCGGTCGCCGGCGCCGCGCCCGGCGGTTCGCGAGCCGCGTCGCGATGCCGTACAGCCAGCCCCGCACCGGGACCCCGCGCGGCTCGAACCGGGGGAGTCCGCGCCACGCGGCGAGGAACAGCTCCGAGAGGAGGTCCTCGGTCGCGTGCGGGTCGCCCGTCCGCCGGTAGAGGTACGTCGCCATCCGGTCGTAGTGGCGGCGGTAGAGGATCGCGAACGCGCGCGGCTCGTCGACGGCGCGGCGGACCAGCGCGAGTTCCTCTTCGAGGGCGTTCGCCGGCGCGGGGGCACCTTCCTTCGGGTCGCCGGCGGTGATCGCGAGGTCCATGGGGCGCTCCGTCCGTGCTCGCTCCGTCCGGTTCATGCCGCCGCAACGCCGCCCGGTTCCCCCGGGGGACGGTTTTTCCCTTCGCGGGCGCTCCGGCGTCGGAGCGGGGTGTCTGGAGTCCGGGGGCGAGCCGCCCGGACGATCGTCACCATTCCACGCGGAGCGTCGCCGACGCCGCGGACCGCGGGTCGGCGCGTTCGAGCAGCGAGCGGTGGATCGCCTCGACCGATCGCTCGACCTCCCCCTCGAACACGACCTCCCCGTTCGCGACGACGGCGATCGGCCGGTCGAGGTCGAGGAGGGCGTCGGAGAGCCGGAGGATCAGCGACCGCCGGTCGTCCGACGTGATCGTGATCGTCTGCCCGTCGACGGCGGCGCGGACGACGTCGCCGCCGGATGCGGTGCCGCGCGCGACGGCGAGCCAGTGGAAGCGGTCGTGGGTCCGCGCGCTCTGGCGCCAGACCACGGTCTTGGGCCACGGGTCGCGGACGTGCGCGGCCATCCACGGGAGCGCCTCCGCGTCGCGGCGCTCCATCCAGTGGCCGAGCTCCTCGTAGACCGTCACCTCGTGGACGTAGCCTTCCGGGTCGGCGGCCGCGAGCGCGGCGAGCTTCGCGCCCCATTCGACCGCGACCTCGTTCCTTCGGTACGCCGCGTCCTTCCCGCCGACGAAGATCCGGAACGGGAGGTTCCGCAGGCCGAGCGGCGACGCGTCGTTCGGGTGGCCGGCCATCATCGACGCCGCGGCGAAGCGGTCCGCCATCCGCGGCGCGAGCTGGTAGACGCCGTCGCCGCCGGCGGAGTAGCCGAGGAGGTGGACGCGGTCGGGGTCGACGCCCTCGAACGCCACGTAGTTCTCGATCAGCCGGTCGAACAGGTCGTCGACGTGCGCCTGGTGCCAGAGGTTCCAGGTGTCGGTCGGCGCGCGCGGGGCGACGACGATCCCCTCCTCCGGCTCGTACAGCCGGATCTGGTTCTTCCACTGGCGGTCGTTCACCTCGGTCGGGGCCCCGCCGCCGCCGTGCATCGAGATCCAGAGCGACGGACCGTCGACGGGGGGCTCGCCGAACCGGCGCTCGAGGAGGCGCATCGTCCGCCCCGCCGCGACGACGGTCCCCGCCTCGTGCTCGTCGGCGCGCCGCCGTCGGATCTCGGCGAACCGCGCCTCGGCGATCATGGTGACCGCGCCGTCCGCCTCCTCGGCGGCGAGCGCGACGCGCGGGACCGAGAGGTGGCGTTCCTCGGGGAGGAGCGAGAGCCACGTGGAGACCATCCGGAGCGCCGCCGATCCGCGCTCGAGGTCGTCCCACACGACGTCGACCGTCACCTCCCCCGGCGCCGCGCCGTCGAGCGGGAGCGAGCGCTCCTCGTCGCCGCGCCGGATCCGGAGGACGTGCGGGACGCCCGGCCGGAGCCGGAGCCGCGGCATGTCGTTCAGGTCGGCGGTCCCCGCCTTCGTCTCGACGCTCGCGAGCGCGCGCCCCTCGTCGTCGAGGAGGTCGGCGGTGACGACGAGCCGGGGGCCACCGGTCGTCTCGAACACGCGGAGGGAGACGATCGTGGCGGCGCCGGGGTCCTCTCCCTCGTCCGCCTTCCGCAGGGCGGCGTACCGGGCGGTGACGTCGACGCCGGGGACGTCGTGCGACTCGAGGTCCCAGACCATCGGGAACCGGTCGCCGGTCCGCCGCCACGACGTCGCCCAGATCGCGTGCCGCCAGTCGTCGGACCGCGCCCGCGACGCGTCCCGGACGAACCACGCCCGGTCGAACCCCTTCGGGTCGGGCTCGTCCGCGCCCGTGAAGCGCCACCGCTCGCCGTCCCAGACCTCGACCCAGGTGTGGTTGCCGCGCTTGTTCGTCCAGAGCGCGGTCCCCGCCACGCGCGCCGGGACCGCGACCGCGCGGCAGGCGTCGACGAGCAGGATCGACAGGCCGGTGCACGTCGCCCTCCCCTGGGATCGCGACTCGGACGGGCTCTGGTTCGGCTTCTTCCGGCCGGTGTGGTAGTGGACCTCGACCGCGTCGAACAGTTCGCGGTTCAGCGCCTGCGCCGCCTCCCCCGGCGTCTCGCAGTCGGCGACGATCGCGCGGCCGAGGTCGAGCAGACCGGCCCGCCACGGCTCGCGCGTCTCGTCGAGCACGGCGTACGGAAGGACGTCGTTCAGGAACCGCTCGTCCGGCAGCGTCGCTCCCCACGGGAACTCCTCCCGGGCCGCGAGCGCGAGCCGGAGGTTCTCGAGGAGGAAGTCCGCGTCGAGGCCGGCGTCGCCCGGCGGCCGGTGCTCGGCGAGGAAGGCGGCGCAGCGCGCGCCGAACTCCCCGTGCTCGGCGGCGGCGCGGTCGACGAACTCCGACCAGCCGTCGCCGGCGGAGACGGCCGTCGGGAGGGCGAGGGCGAGGAGGAGCGGGAGGACAGGACGGCGAGGGCGAGGGAGGAGGGTGTTCACGGGGGAGGAGGATAACGGCTGCGCCGTCCGCCGGGTCCCGCCCCCCCGCGCCGCCGGGATCGGGGAGAAATGTCCCCCGAAAATCTCGGGGGCTCCCCCCGGCCCCGTTCCAACCCTGACCAAGGAACCTGCCCGGCGGAGAGTCCCATGACGACGGCCCGACGACTCGAACTTCTTTCATCCGTGATGGTTGCGTCCGCCCTCCTGGCCGGGCCCGCGTCGGCCGGCGAGCCGAAGGTGCCCGGCGACGTCCGGTGGTGGTCGG
>JBICIB010000949.1:0-3089 GCA_043101415.1 Planctomycetota bacterium JB042
GTCGCCCGGGAGACGGCCTCGAGCCCGACGCCCGCCCGCAGTCCGTCGAGGGCGCGGGCCGCCTCGTGCCGGCCGATCCGCCCCCGGCGGACGTCGCGCGCGGACGCCTGGGCGATCCCCTCCACCCCCTTCCGGAGCGACTCGGACGAGACGTCGACGAGGCGCACCTCGACCCGCTTCTTCAGGAACGCCCGCGCGATCGCCGCCCCCATCACCCCGGCCCCGACGACGAGCGCGACGTCCCCGGCGCCGACGCCCTCGGTGTCGCCCGCCGCCTTCCGGAGCGCCTCGCGCCGGCGGAACAGGTCGACGAGGTGGTGCGTGACGTCGAGCTCGAGCAGCTCCCCCACCGCCTCGGCCTCGGCCCGGTATCCGCCGATCCGGTCGGGCTCGAACGCCCGGTCGATCAGGTCGATCGCCCGGAGCGGCGCGGGGAACACGCCGCGGGTCCGCCCCTCGACGTCCCGCCGCGCCTTCGCGAGCACGAACGACCGGAGCGGCTTCCGGTCGAGCCAGCGCATCCAGCCGCCGCGCCGCTTCCCGTTCCTCCGCTCTCCGCCGCCGGCGAGCTCGAGCGCGTACCGGCGCGCCTCCTCGTCGAGCTTGAACGGGCAGACGATGTCGTCGACCACCCCCGCCGAGAGCGCCCGCTTGGCGGAGAGCATCCGGCCGGTCAGGATCAGATTGAGCGCCTTCGCCACGCCGACGCGCCGCGAGAGCCGCTGCGTGCCCCCGAAGCCGGGGACGATCCCGAGCAGCACCTCCGGCAGCCCGAGGCGCGTCTTCGGCTCGTGCGAGGCGATCAGGCCGCGACAGGCGAGCGCCATCTCGAGACCCCCGCCGAGGCACGGTCCGTGCACCGCCGCCACGACCGGCACGTTCGAGCGCTCGATCCGCCCGAACACCTCCTGCCCGAACGCCGCCGCGCGCCGCCCCTCCTCGCGGTCGCGGCAGTCGGCGATCCCGTCGACGTCCGCGCCGGCGCAGAACCCGCTCTCCTTGCCGCCGCGGAGGACGATCGCCCGGACGCCCGAGGTCGCGGCCGCGGTCGCCACCGCCCGGTCGAGCTCCTCGAGGACGGCGACGGAGAGGACGTTCATCGACGCGTCCGGGACGTCGAGGACGACCCGGGCGACGCCGTCGTCGACCTCGATCCGCACGGCCGTGGGCTCGCTCATGCGTCGCCTCCCGCCTCGGGGTTCTCGAGCAGGACCGCGGCCCCCTGCCCCCCGCCGACGCAGAGCGAGGCGACGCCGTACCGGGCCCCTCGCCGCCGCAGCTCGAGCGCGAGCGTCCAGACGATCCGGACGCCGGTGGCGCCGACCGGGTGCCCGAGGCCGATCGCGCCGCCGTGGACGTTCAGCCGGTCGCGCGGCGGGGCGGCGTCGCCGAGCTCCTTCAGGCAGGCGAGGACCTGCACCGCGAACGCCTCGTTGATCTCCCAGACCGCGACGTCCCCCGCCTCGAGCCCGTGCTCCGCGAGGAGCTTCGGGATCGCCACCGCCGGTCCGAGCCCCATCCGGCGCGGGTCGCAGCCGACGGTCAGGACGTCGTTCACCCACGCGACGACCGGGAGGCCGTGCCGCTGGACGGCCCGCGGCGACGCGGTCAGGACGGCGGCCGCGCCGTCGGTGATCTGGCAGGCGTTCCCGACCGTGACCGTCCCGAACCTCCGGTCGAACACCGGACGGAGGCGGGCCAGTCGCTCGGGGGTCGAATCGGAGCGGACGCCGTCGTCCTGCTCGACGACCTTCCGGAACGCCGGCGGGACGAGGAACGGCATCGACTCCTCGGCGAAGACGCCCCGTTCCCGCGCCTCGACCGAGCGTCGCTGGCTCTCCGCGGCGTACGCGTCCTGCTCCTCGCGCGAGATGTCGTACTCGCGCGCCAGCACCTCCGCCGTGTCCCCCATCAGGAGGCCGCTGATCGGGTCGGTCAGCGCCGCCCGGAGCGTCTCGCGCGGGAACAGCTCCTTCACGCGGAGCTTCAGGAGGAGGGAGAGACGCGGCAGGAGTCCCTTCGCGCCGAACGCCCGCACCAGCTTCCGTCCCGCCTCCGGCGTGAGCTGGAACGGGGCGTCGGACATCGACTCGGTCCCCCCGGCGAGGACGAGGTCGGCCTCGCCGGCGCGGACCCGACGCAGCCCCCCGGCGATCGCCTCGATGCCCGACGCGCAGTTCCGGTGGACGGTCACCGCGGGGACGTGCTCGGGGACCCCGGCCCGGAGCGCGGCGACGCGGGCGATGTTCATCGCCCGGACCGGCTGGCCGGCGCAGCCGAGGATCACCTCGTCGAGCCGTCCCGGGTCGATCCCCGACCGGTCGATCACCTCGACCAGGACCGCGCGCGCCAGGTCGTCCGCCGTCGCGCCGAGGAACTTCCCGAACGAACGGACGAACGGCGTGCGCACCCCTTCGCAGAGGGCGAGCCGCGCCTGCCCCTCCCCGCCCGCGGTCATGCGTCCCCCGCCGCCTCCTCGTCCTGCTCGTCCTGCTCGAGGACGGAGGGGTCGTCGAGCGAGGCGATGTACGGGAGGTTCCGGTGCTGCTCGGCGTAGTCGAGGCCGTACCCGACGATGAACACCTCGGGGATGCGGAAGGCGCGGTAGTCCGCCTCGTGTTCGACGGCGCGGTCGGTCTCCTTGTCGACGAGGACGCAGGTCCGCACGGACGCCGGGTTCCCCTGCTTCACCTCCTGCACGATCGCGTGCAGGGTGCGCCCCGAGTCGAGGATGTCGTCGACGACCAGCACGTGCCGTCCCTCGAGGCTCGCCTCGAGCTGGCCGAGGATGACGTTCCCGCTCGACACCGTCCGGTCCCCGTACGACGAGGCGCGGATGAACTCGAGGTGGAGCGGGATCCGCAGCAGGCGGATCAGGTCGACGAGGAAGAAGACGCTCCCCTTCAGGACGCCGAGGACCGTGAGCGGCTTGTTCCGGTACTCCTCCTCGATGCGCGCCGCGAGCCGGAACACCTCCTCGTGGATCCTGTCGGCCTCGATGAGGGGCTTCAGCTTGGATGCGGGGAGCGTCGGCGCCACGGTTCCCTCCGTCCGAGGTTCGGCTCGAGATGCGAAGCGGTATCGTAGCG
>JBICIB010000950.1:0-6285 GCA_043101415.1 Planctomycetota bacterium JB042
CTCTTCCGATCTCCCGCGAAGCGGCCCATCGCACCACGCGCAGTGGACCCCGCCCCGCGCAGCGGTGTGACAGCCTCGCGCAGCGACTAACTTCCCGACGCCGCGTCCCCGTCCTTGCCGCGCGGACCGCGCCCCTTTCTTGCCTTCGGACCGCCGTTCGCGCGGGCGTGCTTCAGGAGGGCGAGGTTGTTCGTCGCGTCGCGGACCGCGATCTTCGCCGCGTTCTTCGCGTTCTGGTCGACCGCGTCGTCCTCCAGCAGGAGCTTCCCTTCGTCGATCGCCCGGGCGTACAGCTCCTCGGCGCGGTCGAGATCGCGCAGGAGGTGGTAGTGGAGGATGAGCGCGGTGTCGTTCAAGAGGGACGGGTTCGACGGGTCGAGCTCGAGGGCGCGCTCGTACGCCCGGTACGACTCCTCGTAGGAGCCGGTGTCGCGGGCGAAGAACGCGTAGTTGTTCCAGTCGTCGGCCGAGTCGACGAGGACCTCGGCCGTGATCTTGAACAGGTCGCGCGCCGCCTCGAGGTCGCCGATCCGGAAGCTCTTGTCGGCGAGGCCGCGGATCATCGCCACGGCGTCGCTCGGGTTCTTCTGGCCGGCGATCGTCGACAGGAGGGCGGGGAAGTCGCTCCGCTCCATCTTCAGCAGGACGCGGGAGGCCTTCGGGTAGGCGTTGTCACGGTAGAGGCCGCGGACGCGCTCGAACTCGCACGCGGACGCGAACGGCGGCCAGAGCTTCGCCGCCTGGGCGAGGTCCCGATCGAGCCCCTTCGCGTCGCGCGCCTGCGCGTGGGCGACGCCGCGGCGATAGTGGGCGACGGCGCGCGCGTAGGTTCGGGCGTCTCCCTTCGCGTGGCGGGAGGCCGCCGCGACGACGTCGTCGAGGAGCTCGACGAGGCGTTTCCGCTCGTCGCCCGACTTCGACAGCAGGCGCTCGAGCTGGTCGTAGCTGTCGGTCAGCGTCGGGTCGGCGAGGAGGGACTTGTGGAACCAGGCGACGGCGCCCGCCTCGTCGTCGTTCGAGAGGTCGATCCAGGCGAGCCCGTTCAGCGCGAACGCGTTCGAGTCCTCGTTCAGGAGGGCGCGGTGGTAGAGCGCCGCGATCGCCGATCGCTCGCGGTCGGCGGCGGCGTCGTTCCCCGCCCGCTTCGCCTCGTGGATGCGCGGGAACCGGAGGCTCGCGAGCTCGACGAGCGAGTCGACGTGGTCGTCTTCGAGCGCCAGCGCCTTCTCGAGCAGCCGCTCGGCTTCCTCGGGGTCGCCGCGCTGCCGCTCGGCCCGCGCCGCGCCGAGCCACGGGGCGGCCTTCTCGGGCGCGAGCGCGGCGGCGTCCTCGTACATCCGGCGGGCGTCGAGCAGGGCGTACCCGGCGGTCTCGTAGTCGGCGTTCCACGCCGCCCGCTGCCCCTGCAGCGTGAGCGCCTTCCCGAGGTCGCAGAGGAGCGCGTAGTCGTCCGGCCGTTCGCTCGACGCGCGGACGAGCTGGACGACCGCCTCGTCGTATTCCTCCTTCGCCAGCGCGGCGCGGCCGAGGAGGAGCGCGAGGCCGGCCGGCGGGTCGTCCTGCTCCTCGAGCTCGCGGAGGAGCTTCCGGGAGGCGTCGACCTCGCCCTCCTCGAGCAGCGTCCGGGCCCGCTCGAGGCGTCGCGCGGCGGCGGCCGCGTCGGACGAACGGTTCGCGTCGTCGCCCTCGACGGCCGGCGCGGCCTCGACGGCCTCCTGCGCGTGCGTCGCGGTCGGCGCGGCGAGCGCGCAGAGGAGGGCGGCGAGCCGGAGCGTCCGCTCGCGTCGGGTGAGGTGCCTCATCGGTGGTCTCCCGCGGTCGTGGGATGGGTCCGGTCGGAGAGCGGGCGGGCGGTCAGCGTCCGCTCTCGTCGCTCGGCGGTCGGTCGTTCGACAGCGCCCGCTCGATCTCGGCGAGGAGGGCGGCGAGCTCGTCGTCCGGCGCGTCCTCCAGGGCGTCCTTCAGGGTCCGCCCGATCGACACGAGCAGGAACCGCGTGTCCCGGTCGATCGCCTCGGCCGACAGGAGGTCGTGGACGGTCTGCTTCAGGCCGTCGACGTCGCCGCGCCGGAGGTCGAGCGCGGTCTTCGCCTGCGCGAGGTCGGCGCGCCCGCCGTCGAGCGCGTCGAGCTTCGCCAGGGCGGCCTCCGCCTCGTCGTAGCGGCCGAACTCGGTCAGCACGAGGCCGAGGTTCAGCATCGCGTCGCCCCACGCCGAACGCATCTCCCACTCGAGGGCCGGGTCGTCCTTCACCGCCGGGTACTGCTCCTCGCCCATCTCGACGGCGCGGCGGAACAGCTCCTCGGCGCGCGGGAGGTCGTCCTTCAGGTGGTAGAGCTGGATCAGCCCGGTGTCGTTCACGTACCGGACCGAGTCGGGCGCGAACTCGATGCACCGCTCGTACGCGGCGTACGACTCCTCGAACTCTCCGGCCTCCCGGGCGAAGAACCCGAGGTTGTTCCACCACTCGGCCCGGTCGTCGACCAGCGAGCACGCCCACTTCCAGAGCGCGCGGATCTCGTCCATGTCGGCCGCATACTTCTCCGCGTCGACGAAGCGCGCCTCCTCGCCGCCGGCGAGGCGGAACAGCGCGAAGCTGAGCGCGTCGACCGTGTTCACGAACACGGGCGAGCCGACCTCCGTCTTCTCCACCAGCGCCTCGCGCGTCTCCGTCAGCCGCTTCTTCGTCGCCGCCGAGTCGCCCATGTCGGCGGACGCGTCGACGACCCCGGTCCGGCAGGCGAACTCGTGCTGGAGCGAGGTCTCGGAGAGCGCCGGGTCGGCGGCGGTCGCGAGGTCGAACAGCGGCTGGGCGCGCCGGTACGAGGAGATCGCGTCGGTCAGCCGGCTGATCCGGTCGGTCGCCGTCTCCGCCGCCGCCGCGTCGGCGCGGTGCTTGTCCCCCTGGAACCGGTGGAGCTGGCCCTGGTACTGGAGGCAGCGGCCGCGCGCGGCGTCGCTCGCGGCGACGAGCGCCAGCCCCTCGTAGAACGACGCCAGCTCGTCGTACGAGATCTCGGTGTTCAGGTAGCGCCAGAGGTCGCCGTGCGGTTCGTCGGCGAGCGGGTCGGTGGCGACGGCCACGGTCAGGAGCCCGACCGCCTCCTTCGGCTTCCCGCCCGAGCTGCGGAGCCAGGCGAGCCCCTGCAGCGGGTAGGCCGAGGCCGGCTCGAGGGCCGCCCAACGACGGTAGGCGGCGGTCGCGGCGTCGAGCTCGACCGGAGCGTCGTAGCTCCGGTCGGAGAAGACGAGGTTCGAGTACCGGGTCCCGTGGACGAGCGCGACCAGGCGGAGCGCCTCGACCTCGTCCGACCCGGCGGCGGCGGCGAGGTGCGGGGCCGCCGCGTCGACCTCTCCGAACGCGTCGAGCACGTACCCGAGGGTGGCGCGGGCGTGGGCGTCGTCCGGGCTCTCGGCGACGAGTTCCTCGGCGAGCGCGCGGGCGGAGTCCCACTCCTGGCGTCCCCAGGCGGACCAGACCTCCTCCACGGAGGCGGTCTCCGAGGCGGAAGCGAGCGGAGCGACGAAGAGGGAGGCGGCGAACAGGGCGGTTCGCGGGATGGGGCTCAAGTCGGAGACTCCGGAAGGGCGAGGTTTCGATCGGGTGACCGGGTTACGACCGGGTCACTCGGACGATCGCGTCTCGTCGGCGCGAGAGCGGTCGTGTCGACCGCTCGTCCTGGGCATAGCAACCGGCGGCCCGAATCTCCCTCGTTCGGCCCCGGACCGCGGCCCGGGCGCCGATCGATCCGAGGATTCGACCCGGCGACACGAACCGGTAGGCTACCGCGCTCGTGGGATCGGCTCAAGGCAAGGGGGCACCCCTGGACCACCCTCCGAGAGAGGCGACGCTGCGCGTGGAGACGGTCGCCCGCGGCGATCGGACGATCGTCGCGGTGGAGGGGGATCTCCTGTGGGACCGGCTCGACCCGCTCGCCGACGCGGTCGACGAGGCCGCCGGGTCGGCGCGCGAGGTCCTCCTCGACGTCTCGGGCGTCGGGCGGTTCGACTCCGCCGGGGCCGAGTTCCTCCTCCGCCGCCTGAAGCACGGCGACGGGCGCGTCCGCCTCCGGAACGCCCGCGCCGAACTCCGTTCCTACCTCCAGGCGATGCCGCCCCCGGAGATGTTCCGGGGGGAGATGACGACGATCCTCCGCCCGGCGGTCTCCGACTTCATCGTCGACACCGCGACGGACGTGGTGGAGCACGTCTCCGACCAGGTGCGCCAGTTCGGCAGCCTCTTCCTGCAGTTCGTCTACTTCACGACGATCGGGCCGTTCCGCGGGCACCGCGTCCGGACCGACCGCGCGATCTCCGAGGTCGTGGTCACCGGCATCGACGCCCTCCCGATCGTGGCGCTCGTGTCGGTGCTGATGGGCCTGATCCTCGGGTTCCAGTCCGCGGCGCAGCTCGAGAAGTTCGGCGGCGAGTCGCTCTTCATCTACTCGGCGAACATGGTCGGCGTCTCGATCACGCGCGAGATCGGGCCGATCCTGACCGCGATCCTGATCGCCGGCCGGAGCGGCTCGGCGATCACGGCCGAGATCGGGACCATGGCGGTCACCGAGGAGCTCGACGCGCTCCGGGTGATGGGGATGAACCCGGTGTCGTTCCTCGTCGTCCCGAAGATCCTCGGCCTCCTCCTCGCGCTGCCGTGCCTGGTGATCGTCGCCGACCTCGTCGGCATCGCCGGCGGGTTCGTGACCGGCGTCGTCGTGCTCGGCGTCCCGCTCTCCGAGTACTGGCGGCAGACGCAGGAGGCGCTCCACCTCTCCGACGTCTTCACCGGCCTCGTGAAGGCGGCGGTCTTCGGTCTCCTGATCGGTCTGACCGGCGCCGCGAACGGCATGCAGGTCCGCGGCGGCTCCCAGGACGTCGGCCTGAAGACGACCAAGTCGGTCGTCGTCTCGATCGCGCTGGTGATCGTCGCCGACCTCGTGTTCACGATGCTCTTCTTCGTGGGGGACGTGTGAGCGACGCGGCCGAGCACCCGATCGAGGTCGACGACGTCCGGATGCAGTTCGGGATGCGCGAGGTGCTGCGCGGCATCTCGTTCCGGGTCCGCGCCGGCGAGACCTACGTCCTCATGGGGCCGTCGGGGTGCGGCAAGACCACCCTCCTCCGGTGCCTGGTCGGGCTGCTCCGTCCGACCGGAGGCCACGTCCGGATCCTCGGCGAGGACCTCGTGGCGATGGACGAGGACGAGCTCGACCGGTTCCGGCCGCGGATCGGGATGCTGTTCCAGTTCGGGGCGCTCCTGAACTCGATGTCGGTCGGCGACAACGTCGGGCTCCCGCTGCGCGAACGGACCGACCTCGACGAGTCGACGATCCACGCCATCGTGAAGATGAAGCTCTCGATGGTCGGCCTGGAGGGGACGCACCGGAACATGCCGAGCGAGCTGTCCGGCGGGATGAAGAAACGCGCCGGCCTCGCCCGCGCGATGGCGCTCGACCCGGCGGTGTACTTCTTCGACGAGCCGACCTCGGGCCTCGACCCGGTCACCGCGTCGGAGTTCGACGAGCTGGTCCTCACGCTGAAGCGGTACGTCGGCATGACGGCGGTCGTCGTGACGCACGACCTCGACTCGGCGTTCCGGATCGCCGATCGGATCGGAGTCCTCTACAACGGCAAGCTCGTGGCCGAAGGGACGCCGGACGAGATCAAGGCCGTGGACGACCCGCGGATCCGGAGCTTCGTCGCGCGCGAGCCCCGGTCCCGCGCCGATCACGCGGCGGTCTGGCAGAAGTTCTTCGTCGACGACGGGGGGTGACGAGTGGCGACCAAGAAGGAGAAGGTCTGGGCCGGGCTGTTCCTGGTGGGGGCGGTCGCGCTGATGGTCGGCGCGGTCGCGTTCATCCAGGGGCTCGGGCGGGCCGAGCCGGTGCCGTTCGACATCCACTTCCCGCCGAGATCGTCGGTCGCCGGCCTCGCCGTCGGCAACAAGGTGCGGTTCAAGGGGGTGCCGATCGGGAAGGTCGGCGAGATCCGCCTCGCCGACGAGGGGTACGCGGTCGCGACGATCGAGATCGCCCCCGGCGAGGTGCGCCACCTCGACGCGGGGGTCCGGGCGGTCCTGACGTTCGACGGGATCACTGGCTCGAAGTCGATCGACCTGAAGCAGATCGACCCGGCCGCCGCGGTCGACCAGGCGCTCGCCGACGAGCGGTGGGCGGGCCGCGCGCTGCTCGCCGAGGCCGGCGTGCTCGACACGCTCCTCGACGAGGGGCCGGCGGTGATCGACGACGTCCAGGGGCTGCTCGGTCAGGTCGGGCTCCTCGTGCG
>JBICIB010000951.1:0-8053 GCA_043101415.1 Planctomycetota bacterium JB042
CGGCGCTCGTGCCGCTGGTCGAGGCGCGGCGCGAGGTGACCGTGCTGCGCGAGCGGGCCGTCCCGGGGGACGCGCACGGCCTCGCCGAGTACACGTCCGAGAGCCCGGTGATGCGCGAGTTCCTCTCGACCGCCCGTCGCGTCGCGCACCGGGACACGACGGTCCTCCTCCTCGGGGAGACGGGCGTCGGGAAGGGGCTGTTCGTCCGGGCGCTCCACAACGAGGGACCGCGGGCCGAGGGGCCGTTCGTCGCCGTCAACGGCGGCGCCATCCCCGAGTCGTTGGCGGAGAGCGAGCTGTTCGGCCACGAGAAGGGGGCGTACACCGGCGCGGGGCAGGCGCGGCGCGGGAGGTTCGAGCTCGCGCACGGCGGGACCCTCTTCCTCGACGAGGTGAGCGAGCTGCCGCTCTCCCTCCAGGTGAAGCTCCTGACGGTGCTCGAGGACCGGGCCGTCGTGCCGGTCGGCGCCGAGCGGCCGGTCCGGGTCGACGTGCGGGTCATCGCCGCCTCGAACCGCGACCTCGCCGAAGAGGTGCGGGAGCGGCGGTTCCGGGCGGACCTGTACTACCGGTTGAACGTGGTGTCGCTCACGCTTCCCCCGCTGCGGGATCGTCCCGAGGACGTCCCCGCGCTCGTCCGCTCGTACGTCGCGCACCACGCGGAGCGCCTGCACGCCGACGTCCGGGACGTCGCGCCGGACGCGATGGCCGCGCTCGTCGCCCACGACTGGCCGGGCAACGTCCGGGAGCTGGTGAACGCGGTCGAGCGGGCGGTGCTGATGGCGGACGGCCCGACGCTCGAGCTCGAGGACCTCCCGCCCGACGTCGCACGCGCCGCCTCGCCCGCCGCGCCGCCGCGCGAGGAGGACGGCCGTTCGGCCGCTGTCCTGACGGACGCGGTCGGCGGCGAGGAGCGGGTCCGTCCCTGGTCGGAGGTCCGGCGTCTCGAGCTCGACCGGCTCGAGGCGCGGTACCTGAGCGACCTCCTCCGCGCCTGCCGCGGGCGGATCAACGTCGCCGCCGAGCGTTCGGGGCTCGACCCGCGGTCGCTCTACGACAAGCTGAAGCGGCACGGCCTCCGGAAGGAGGACTACCGCGGGGCGGCGCCGACGGAGGAGTGAGCGAGGGTCAGCTTCGTCCGCCGCCCTTCTTCCCGCCCTTCTTGGCGAGCTTCTCCTCGACCTTCGCCTTCGCCTCGTTCGCCTCGTCCGTCGACTTGTACTTCGCGCCGTGGACCTTGAACGAGGTCTTCTTCGGCTTCGGCTCGGTGAACTTCTCCTTCGCCTTGGCGGCCGCCTTCTTCGCCGCGTTCCACTTCTCGGCGTCGGCCTTGTCCGACTCCGCGACCGCCTCCTTGCGCGCCTTCACCTCGTCCGCGGGGAGGACCTCGACCGCGTCGCCGACCTGGACGACGGCGTAGAGGGTCGGCTTCTCCGGGCGGTCCTGGGCCGGCGCGGGGCGGGACGCGAGGAGCAGGAGGAGCAGGGCGAGGAGCGGGGACGGGACGGCGACGAGTCGCTTCGACATGGCGAGGGCCTCCTTCTTGGCGAGGGCCGCGGCCGGCGGAGCGCCGGCGCGGCGCGCGGGGCTGGAGCGGATCCGTCGGCAAGCGCCGTGCCGCGACCGGATTCGCGGGTCGGGCCGCGACGGGAGCGCGCGTCGGCGCGGTTCGGAGATCGGAGCTCCGATCCGATCGGAGGTCGGGGCTCCGGCTCAGCGGGCGCGGGGGAGCGCGCGGCAGAAGCGGGAGAGGGCCTCGAGGACCCGCTCGCGCTTGTCGTCGGTCGTCCGATCCGGCGCCCGCGAGAGCTCGAGCTGGACCCACGGGCGTTCGCGGGAGTGCCGCCGCGTGACGTAGCCGCCGCCGAACGGGTCGTTCCGCCGGACGTCGCCGTCGAACGTCGCCTCGAACGACGCGACCAGCCGATCGAACCAGGCCCGCGGGAGCGAGGTCCCGCCGACGTCGCTCAGGCAGACGCTCGGGCGGACGCACCCCGCGTCCGGGGCGACCGGCGGCGCGGTGCTCGCCATCGTGTGGCAGTCGACGCCGAGGACCACGTCGTCGCCCGGCCGCTGCAGCTCGGCGTGGTACGGCGCCCAGTATCGGTCGAGCAGGCCCTCGATGGTCCGTTCGTCGAGCGGCGTCCGCCAGATCGGGACGTCCCAGCAGGTGTGCGTCTTGACGACGCCGTCCTTCGTCCGGTCGCTGCGGGGGCGGTTCAGGTCGACGACGGCGCGCGCGACGTCGGTGGTGTGGTGCCGCGCCACCCGGTCCGCGAACGCGTAGATCTCCGCCGCCCCCTCGTCGCCGTCCTCCGCCACCTCGCGCGGCGTGAGGAGGCATCGGTCCGCCACCTCGTCGGGGACGCGCAGTCCGGCGTGGGGGACCGAGACGAGCAGCGGGAGCGTCATTCGCGCGGCCCTCCGGCCGAGCCGTCGCGCCGCGGGTCGGCGACCCCGGTGAACCCGTCGCGCTCGCGCAGGACGAGCTGCACGCAGCCGAGGTAGAACGAGAACGGGTCCCGCTCGTCGATCGTGTACCCCGCCTTCCGGAGGAGGTCCGGGATGTCGTCCCGGAACCGGGACGCCTCGAGCGACAGCTTCCCCTCGACCGACGCGTGGAGGCGCGGCGCGGCGACCGCCTCGTACGGCGAGTGCGACCGGAGCCGGAGCAGGACCTGGAGGATCGCGGTCACGATCCGCTCGCTCCCCGGCGACCCGATCGCGAGCCACGGGCGCTTCCCGCGGAAGACGATCGACGGGGCCACCGATCCCCACGGCGGCGTGTTCGGGCGGACGAAGTACGGATGGGTGATGTCCTCGTACTCGTACGCGGACATGTAGTCGTTGTAGAGGAACCCGAGATCGGGGGTCATGACGAACGAGCCGAAGACGCGCTCGATCGACTGGGTCAGCGCGACGGCGTTCCCGGCCTCGTCCATCACCGACAGGTGGGTCGTCTCGCCGACGGTCTTGATGCGTCGGATCCGGCGGCGGATCTCCCGACCGACCGCCTCCGCGTAGTCGGTGCTGACCATCCGTCGCTCGCTGACCTGCGCGTAGAAGTTCGCCTCGTACGGCCGGTCGTGGCGGTCGATCGCGGCGCGGCGCATCACCTCGGCGAGGAGGAGCGCGCCGTCCGGGGTGTCCGGGTCGAGCCGGTCGGGATCGAACTGCTCGAGGACGTGGATCATCTCCACGAGGACGCGTCCGGCGCCCGGCGGCGGGAAGGTCCGGACGCGGCGCCCCTGGAACGTCGCGCCGAGCGCCTTCCGGACGATCGGCTGCGGGAACCGCGCGAGGTCGTCCTCGTGGATCAGCCCGTGGTTCTCTCCCATGTCGTCGCGGATCCGCGCCGCGATCTCGCCCCGGTAGAAGTCCTCGACGCCGTGTCGCGCCAGGCGCTCGAGCGTCCGAGAGAGCGCCGGCTGCCGCAGCGTGGCGCCGACCGGGAGCGGCGTCTTCCCCTTCCGCAGGAACACCTCGCCGGCGTTGTAGCGGCGGAGGTGGGTCTTCTCCCGGACGATCAGCGAGTGGAGCAGCTCGCTCACCTGGAACCCCTCCTCGGCGAGCGCGATCGCCGGGGCGAGGACGTCCGTGAGCGGGAGCGAGCCGTACTCGCGGCGCGCCCAGTCGAGGGTCGACGGGGTCGAGGGGACGGTCGAAGCGCGGTATCCGCGCAGCCGCACCTCGGGCGGGAGGGAGTCGGCCGTCGCCCTCGACGGGGCGAGGGACGAGCCGTCGAGGGCGAACGTCTTCCCGGACTCCGCGAGGTGGATCAGCATCAGCGTCTGGCCGCCGAGCCCCGACGCCTGCGGTTCGCAGACGCCGAGGGCGAACGCGGCGGCGACGGCGGCGTCGACCGCGTTCCCGCCCCGCTTCAGCATCTCGACGCCGGCGTCGGTGGCGCGGTGGTGCGCCGTCGAGACCATCCCGCGGGGCGAGAACGCGAGCCGCTGGGGCCGGACCGGCGCGTGCCGACCGAGGGCGCCGAGCTCGCGGTCGGGAGGAGGAGGGGTCTTCGCCATGGGCCTCAGGACGATTGCAGGAGGAACTGCGCCAGCAGGAGGGTCCGCTGGATCACCGACAGCCGCTGCACCGACTCGTGCGGCGTGTAGAGGTCGCGGGAGACCGGGCCGAGGCCGCAGGCGACGGGGACCGCATCGGGCGCGAGGCCGGCGACCGACGGCCACGACGAGTCCTCCTCGTTCAGGGGGATGTCCCACGCCGACGCCGCGCTGCTCAGCTCGCGGGCGAGCTCGCGGCCGCGCTTCGTGCGCGCGAGCGGCGGCCGGTCGGACATCGGGGCGAGCGTCCACTTCGGCCCCTTCTTGCCGAGGATCTTCCGCACCGCCGCCTCCGCCTCGTTCGCGCGGTCCGGGTCGGCGTACGTGACCAGGAGCGAGCCGGTCAGCCGGTGGGGGAGGAGCATCGGGAACGCCTCGGTCCGCAGCTCGCCGACCGAGACCGAGAGCCGCGCGGACTTCGACGTCAGGGCGTCGATCTCCCGCAGCTTCTCGGAGAACCAGACCAGCGGCTGACGCTTCGCGCGGCCCGGCCAGACCGGCTCCCCCTCCACGACGAGCCGGAACTTCCGCTGGCCCCGGCGGCCGATGATCACCTGGTTCCCCGTCCCGCTCGGCCGCAGGACGAGGGCCCGGCCGGCGCTCGCCATTGCGTCGCGGACGCGGGGGGCGCTGTCCTGGGCGTCCCGCCCCTCGTCGAGGACCACGAGGACGCCGACCTTCCGCTTCGCGAGGACGCGGAGATGGCGGAGCGCCCGGAGCGCGAACTCGATCGACACCAGCGGCGCCCGCGAGGTGCCGATCCCCTCGCCGTACAGCCACTCCGGCTCGCGGCGGAACGCCTGGTACGGCGACGTCTCCCCGAGCGGCACGTCGAGGTGCGAGACCAGGAGGGTGCCGTCGCGGAAGCCGGCGCGCGACTCCCACATCAGGGCCGATCGGCCGTCGGAGAACTCCGGGACCTCGCGCAGGCCGAGATCGACGAGCGTCTTGCCGAGGTCCTGGCCGGCGAGCTGGAGGCCGACCGGGTCGCCCGTCCGCGAGGGGAGCGAGACCCAGTGCTTGAGCCGCCGCTCGATCCGGTCGCGGCGCGAGGTGACGAACGCCGACAGCGCCCCCTGCGGGTCGTCGGACGTCGCCGACACCGTCGGCTTCGGCGTCCCGAAGTACCGCGCGGCGGCGACCTCGACGAGCCGGTTGACGAGCCCGGCGAAGTCGAGCCCGATCTCCTCCGCGGCCCGGACGTACGAGCCGCGCGGGCCGAGGCTCGGGAGGGAGTTGATCTCGAGGATCGACAGCTCCCCCTGCTGGTCGATCCGCATGTCGACGCGCGCGCAGTCGGCGCACCCGACCGCCTGGAACGCCTTCAGGGCGATCGACTGCGCCCGCTCGGTCATCGCCTCGTCGAGCGGGGCCGGGCACTGGAGCTCGATCTTCCGCCCGGAGCGCCCGGTCTTGTCCTCGTAGGAGTAGACCGTCGGCCCGTCCGAGCCGAAGACGAGCTCGACCGGCGGCAGCGTCCGGGGCGGACCGTTCCCGAGCAGCCCGACGTTCACCTCGCGCCCCTCGATGAACCGCTCGACCAGGACCTCCTGCCCGAACTTGTCGAAGATGACCTGCGACGCCTCGCGCAGCTCCGCCTCGTCGTGGCAGACCTTGATCCCGAACGAGACCGCCTCGTTCCTCGGCTTGACGATCAGCGGGTACTCGAGGTCGGGGACCTCGGACTCGGGCGACTCGAGGACCGCGAACCCGGGGGTCGGGAGCCCGTGCTGGACCAGGATCATCTTCGTGACGACCTTGTCGAGCGCGATCGAGTGCGCGAGCGGGCCGGAGCCGACGTACGGGATCCCGACCATCTCGAGGATGCTCGGGACGTGCGTGTACCTCGCCTGCCCCTGGATGCCGTAGGAGAGGTTCAGGACCAGCCCCGGCCGCTCCCCCTTCACGACCCGCGGCATGAACTCCTCCAGCCGGTCGATCAGGTCCTTGTCCGCCTCGAACGCGGTCACCTGGTGCCCGCCCGCCTTCAGCCCGTCGGTGATCCGCTTGATCGCGGCGAGCCCGATCTTCTCCCGGTTCGGCGTGCCGAACAGGTTGATCACGTTCCGGCTGTCACGGTTGTAGACGACGGCGACCTTCAAGGGTTGCTCCGACGGTTCGGGGACGAATGGGCCCATTGTAGATGCTGCCGCCGTCGGCCCGTCGAAGAAGTGCCGTGGCCGCGAGCGCTCCTCCGAGTCGCGCATGACTTCTCGGACGGGCTGGTAGGATCGCCCGGCGAATGCGATCCCCTCCCGTCGAGCTCCGACCCGGTCTCCGGCCTCCGCGGCCGATCTCGTACGTGACCTTCCTCGCCCTCCTCTGGTCCCTCTCGTTCCTCCCCCCCGCGGTCGCGCAGATCCCGCGCGTCCTCGACCCGCCGCCGAGCGCCGACGCGGTGCAGGAGAAGCTCGAAGCGGTCGACGGGCTCGCCGGCCGGGACGACGCGGCCAAGGCGGCGCTGAAGGAGGCGTACCAGCGCGCGCTCGCCAGCCTGACCGCGGCGCGGGAGCACGAGCAGAAGATCGCCGAGTTCCAGAAGGCGATCGACGAGGCGCCGTCGCAGCTCGCGTCGATCAAGGACGAGCTGGCGCGGCCGGCCGGCGAGGTGAAGGTCGACCCGCCGAAGGACGCGACGGTCTCCCAGCTCGAACAGCAGCTGAAGCAGGCGCAGGCCGAGCTCGACGCGGCCCGGGGTCAGGTGAGCGAGCTGGCGGCGGAGAGCACCTCCCGCAAGAACCGCCGGACGGACCTCCCCGAGGCGCTGGTCGCCGTCAAGCGACGGCTGGAGGAGTGGACGATCCCTCCGGCCACGGGAGCCGACGCGACGCTCGACGAGGCGTCCCGGATCGCGGCGCGCGCGCAGCGGCACGCGCTGCAGATGGAGTTGACGCGCTACGAGAAGGAGCTCGCGTCGTACGACGCGCGCGCCGACCTGCTGCCGGCGCGTCGCGATCGGGCGCAGCGCCGGGTCGCCGACGCGGAGACGCGCGCGCAGGAGTGGCGGCGGATCGTCGACGAGGCCCGGGCCCGCGAGACCCAGCGCGCCCTCGACGAGGCGCGCCGACGCGAGCTCGAGGCCGAGGAGCTGAAGCCGCTCGCGGAGGTGAACACCGCGCTCGCCGCGGAGGGGTCGACGATCACCGACGACATGAAGGAGGCGGCGGCCCTCCTCTCCGAGCGGAAGAAGAAGCTCGACGCGCTGACCCGGCGGTTCCAGTCGACGCGCGAGAAGATCCTGCTGGCCGGCCTGACCGACGCGATGTCGGTCCTCCTCCGGAAGGAGCACGCCGACCTCGAGGTGACCGACGGGTTCAAGCGCGAGCAGCGGCTCCGGCGCGAGCGGATCTCGGACGCGCAGCTCCGCGAGCTGCAGCTCGACGACGATCGCCAGGACCTCTCGGACGCCGACGCCCGCGCGCGCGAGGCGGTGGCGTCGATCGATCCGACCGGCGAGCGCGCGGACCGGGCCAACCTCGAGGCCGCGGCGCGGGAGCTGCTCGAGCAGCGGAAGACGACCCTCGAGAGCCTCAAGGCGGACTACCGCAGCTACCTGGAGCGGCTCGTCGAGCTGGAGCGGACCACCGAGACGTACGCCGCGGCGAGCGACGAGTATCGCGACTACCTGCAGGAGCGGATCTTCTCGGTCCGGAGCGTCGACGGCTCGTGGATCCCGTCCCTCGGGGCGTTCGCCGAGGCGGGCGCGAGCCTCTTCGGGCCGGCGACGTGGTCCGGGACGCTCGACCGCCTCGCGTCCGCGCTCGCGGTCCTGCCGGCGGGGACGATGGCGGCGGGGGTCGGGCTGCTCCTCCTGCTCGGCCTGTCGCTCCTCCTCCGGCCGCGGTTCCGGGCGGCGATCCGGAACGCGAACACGCAGGTCCGCCGCGTGAAGACCGACGCGTTCAAGCACACGGCCGTGGCGTTCCTCGGGACCGTCGTGCTGGCGCTGCCGCGCGCCCCCGACCAGCAGCAGGACGAGCGCGAGC
>JBICIB010000952.1:0-2952 GCA_043101415.1 Planctomycetota bacterium JB042
GTCGTTGTTCAGGACGGCGTACCGGTGGGCGGCGACGTCGCCGCGGCGGCGCGCGACGAGCCCCTCCTCTCCCGCGTCGAGCCGCCGCAGCTCGAGCCGCGGCCGGGTCGCGTCGGTCGGGGCGGGCGGGACGATGCTGACGACCGTCTGCCGGAGGGCGGTCAGCACGTCGTTGCCGACCCCGCCGCTGAACGTCACCGAGTACGTCAGGCTGACGGTGCACCGCCAGCTCGTCTCCGGCGAGAGGACGTCCGCGCCGATCGGGAAGTCGAACGGTCCGCCGAACTCCGGCGTCGATCCGGCGCCGGTCAGCAGGTCCTGGACTCCCGGCGTCGCCGGCACGCCGACCGGCACGAGCGTCGGTCCGACGAAGATCGACTCGCTCCCGTCCGCGGGGTTGCACTTGAGCTGGACCGAGAGGACCGCGTTCACCGGCATCGAGCACGCGCCGAGGTCCGGGTTCCAGTCGACGTACGGGACGATCCGGAGCGGCACGTCGATCGGCTGGCCGGCCCCCGGGTGGACGACGGCTTCGACGGCGGCGCCGCCGACCCCGAGGGTCTGCCCGCACGGCGGCCGGGGCGTCCCTTCGCTCGCCCGCGCGGCGGGGAGGGCGAGGTCGAGGACGAGCCAGAGGAGGGAGAAGGCGAGGGAGGGGAGACGCGACATCGGGGGACTCCGGACGGCGGGGGGCCCCGCATCTTACGGGTTGGAGGGCCGGATGCGGTCGAGCGTCGCGCGGAGGGATCGCGGCCGGGCCGTCGCTATACTCGCTGTTTCCCCCTCGAAACCCCGAGCGCGCAAGCCGCGGAGCAGGCATGTGGGAAGAACGTGAGGTCCTCGAACTCGACGCCGTGATCGTCGGAGGCGGCCCGGCCGGGCTCGCCTGCGCGTACCGGCTGCAGCAGCTGATCGACGCGCACAACGAGGACGTCGCGGCCGGGAAGAAGGACGGGCCGGACCTCTCCGAGGCGATGATCGCGGTGCTCGAGAAGGGGGCGAACGTCGGCGACCACGTCCTGTCGGGGGCGGTGATGGACCCGCGCGGCCTGAAGGAGCTGATCCCGGACTACGAGGCGCAGGGGTGCCCGGGCATCGACTGCTCGTCCGACGACGTCGTCCTGCTGACCGAGGGGAGGTCGGTGAAGTTCCCGGGGTTCGCGGTCCCGAAGTGGCTGCACAACGTCGGGAACCGGATCGTCTCGATCAACCGGCTCGTGAAGTGGCTCGGCGAGAAGGTCGAGGAGAAGGGGGCGCAGGTCTTCCCCGAGTTCCCGGCCGCCGACCTCCTGATCGACGGCGAGAAGGTCCTCGGCGTCCGGACCGGCGACAAGGGGGTCGACAAGAACGGCGAGCGGAAGGCGAACTACGAGCCGGGGATGGACGTCCAGGCGAAGGTGACGATCCTCGCCGAGGGAGTGCGCGGCTCGCTCACCAAGAAGCTCGTGAAGCGGTTCGCCCTCGACGAGGGGAAGAACCCCCAGGTCTACGCGACCGGCGTGAAGGAGGTCTGGAAGGTCCCGGGGTGCGACGCGAAGTCGAAGGGGCGGGTCGTCCACACGATGGGCTGGCCGCTCGCGCGCGACGAGTTCGGCGGCGGCTGGGTCTACTTCATGGGCGAGGATCTGGTCAGCGTCGGGTTCGTGACCGGGCTCGACTGCGCGGACCCGGCGACCGACCCGCACGCGAAGTTCCAGCGGTTCAAGACCCACCCGTACGTGAAGGAGCTGCTCGCCGGCGGCGAGATGCTGCGGTACGGGGCGAAGACGATCCCGGAGGGCGGCTGGTGGTCGCGCCCGCAGTCGTACGTCGACGGCTGCCTGATCGTCGGCGACTCCGGCTCGAACCTGAACCCGGCCCGCCTGAAGGGGATCCACACCGCGATCAAGACCGGCATGCTCGCGGCGGAGACGGCGTTCGAGGCCCTCGTGAAGGGGGACGCGTCGAAGGCGACGCTCGGGGGGTACGAGGACCGCGTTTCCGGCTCGTGGGTGAAGGACGAGCTGTACGCCGTCCGGAACGTCCACCAGGCGTTCGACAAGGGGATGCCGTGGGCGTTCCTCGACCTCGGCCTGCAGATGATCACCGGCGGGCGCGGCTTCAAGGACAAGTATGCCGCCGAGGCGGGGCACGAGAAGATGCGGAAGGTCGCCGAGGTGAAGTCGTCGGCGGAGAAGCCGAAGTTCGACGGCGAGCTGACGTTCGACAAGCTGACCGACGTCTACAACTCCGGCACCACGCACGAGGAGGACCAGCCGTGCCACCTCGTCGTCACCGTCGACCCGAACCACTGCTCGACGACGTGCGCCGAGGAGTACGGAAACCCCTGCCAGCACTTCTGCCCGGCCGCGGTGTACGAGATGGAGCCGGCGCCCGAGCGGGACGACGGGCGCGAGAAGCTGAAGATCAACGCCAGCAACTGCGTCCACTGCAAGACGTGCGACATCATGGACCCGTACCAGGCGATCGAGTGGGTGACGCCGGAGGGGGGCGGGGGGCCGGTCTACACCGATCTCTGATCCCCGCGGGGGCGCGGGGCGCTCAGGCGTCGGCGCGCGGCGCGATCCGGTAGGCGCACCGGCGGGCGCCGTCGAGGAGATGCTCGGTCCGCTCCACCTCGACGTCGTCGCCGAGCGTCCGGCGGAAGAGGCGGAGCTCGCCGGCGCAGAGCCCCTGGCACGCGGTCGCGGCGATGCAGATCGGGCAGTGGTTCTCGACCAGGAGGAACGCGCCGTCGTTCGTCCGCGACCACTCGGCGAGGTACCCCTCGCGGTCGCGGAGGCGGGCGAGCGCCGCGACCCGGCGGGAGAGGGGGGCGTCGGACGACGGGACGGCGGCGGCGTACGTCGCGAGCTGCCGCTCGGTCCGGACCTCGATCAGACGCTCGATCCCCTCGTCGCCGAACGCGGCGCGGGCGCTCTCGAGCAGCTCGACGGTCAGGTCGCCGGTCCC
>JBICIB010000953.1:0-2835 GCA_043101415.1 Planctomycetota bacterium JB042
TCACCGTCGAGGAGATGCTCGCGCTGAACACGAGCCCCGCGTCGCGCTACAACGACACGGGGAAGATCCCGTTCACGGCCGTCGTCGATCCGCATTCGCTGAAGGAGCTCCACCGCTGGAGTGGCGGCACGTCGGCGTCGAAGATCATCGAGGTCGTGAAGGAGAAGGCGAAGGAGCTGCGCGAGCAGCACGGCGCGGGGATCGACCGTCGGGCGCTCACGCGGTTCGAGGAGGCGGTCGAGGAAGCGCGCGCCGAGGTGAGCGAAGGGGAGTTCTCGAAGGGGATGCGCCTGGTGGAGAAGGCGACGGCCAAGTCGGAGGAGTGGCCCGAGCCGCTGCAGAAGCGGGTCGAGGACGCGCGAGCGGAGATCGTCGCCGCCGCGGCGGCCCGCCTCGACGCGCTGGAGGCGGAGGCGGAAGAGGACCCGCGCGCGGCGCTGCGCGAGCTGACGCGTCTCCGTTCGAAGGTCCGCGGGCTCGAGCTCGACGACCGGATCGCCGAGCTGATGGATCGCATGAAGTCCTCCTGACTCGCCCGCACGGTCCTCGGACCGCCGCGTGACGGCAGCACGGCCGGACGGCCCCCGACGGGGTGTCCGGCCGTCGGTCGTCTCGGCTCAGCCCGGCGGGGAGAGCGCCGACACGAGCCGCGGGATCGCGGCCTCGAGCATCCGCTCGACCTCGGCGAACGACGCGTCGCCGCCGTCCCAGGCGTCGAACGCGGCCGCCACCATCCGGCCCTGCGGACCGACGGAGAACCCCTTCAGCGTCAGCGCGCCCGAACGCTCCGGCCAGTCGATCAGCACTTCCCAGCCGCTCCGCGCCGCGACCGACCCGACGACGGTCGGGCCGTCCCGCGTCGCCACCTCGAAGCGATCGCCCAGCCCGACCGGCTCGGCGCCGAGCGTGGCGTCGCTCGCGAGCCAGCTCTCGAGTCCGGCGGCGGTGAGGTAGCGGGGCGCGAGCGCCTCGTACTCGAACGTCGCGGGGCGCATGACCATCGTGTGGCGCCGGGACCGGCCCGGGTACCGCTCGAGGGAGAGCTTCAGCATCGCCAACGCCATCTCCCACCCGGAGTCGACGCCGGCGAGCTCTTCGTCCCAGGCGTCCCCCTCGCCGAACCCGGAGTTCGCGAGGCGGAGGACGGTCTTCCCCCCCTCGGGCCGGAGCTCGACCTCCTGGAGCGCGGCGGGTCGACCGGGCGGTTCGCCCCCGAACGCCAGGTAGCGGCCGTCCTCGCGCGCGAACACCTCGACCGGCAGCCGCATCCCGAACTGTTCGAAGATCCACGTGACGACGTCGTCGGTCCGCATGTCTCCCTCGGCGCGGTCGACGAACCACGACGCGATCCGTTCGGGGTCGGCCCACGCCTCGTAGACCCGCGCGGCGTCGGCGTCGATCGTGATCTCCTTCCGGACGACGCGGCCGACGTGGGGGCGGGGCGGCTTCTCGGTCATGACGGCTCCTTTCTCGGGGCGCTCGGACGGGAGGGGGGCGGGGCGGCCGGAGCGTCCGGCGGAACCGGGTGGCAGCCGACCGTCAGGCGGAACGGCCTCCCCTTCGCGGGCTTCTCGTCGTCGCGGACGGCGGGAGAGGTGTGGCGCGCGACGACGTCCGCCACCGCCCGGCCGAGCGCCTCGGCGAAGCGCTCGCGCTGCGCCGCGCTCTCGAAGCGCACGTCGGCGGTCATCGTCAGGGTCGACAGCCGCTTCCCCGCCTCCTTCGCCGCGGCGGCGGCGCGGGCGGTCTCCGAGACGAGGCGCGTCCCGGCGGCGATCAGGCAGGCGGCGGAGAGGGCGTCGTCGTCGTCGACCGGGCGGCATTCGAGCGGGCCGAGGAGCGCGGGGGAGAGGACGTACGAGCGAGCGGTGGCGACGTACCGTTGCTCGGTCAGGTTCCGCTTCCGGCGCCGGCCGGCCGGCCGGAGGAACCCGGCCCGGTGGAGCTCCTTGACGTGGTAGTTCACCTTCTGGCGGGGGAGGTCGAGCGCGGCCGCGATGTCGGCGGCGGAGCGCGGCCGGGCGGCGCGCGCCAGCACCTGGAGGCGGAGGGGCCGGAGGAGCGCGCGTGCCCGGTCGGGCTCGTCCACGCACTCCAGCGCCGGGAGGGTCGCGTCGGCGGTCGTCATGACAAGAGAGTTTGTCAAGACAAAGTCTCTTGTCAAGAGGGCGGGCCGGGTTTCTCGCGTTGAGGCGCCGTCCGCCGGCGGCTAATGTCCAGCGCTTCGCCGCCTCGGGAGAGACCCCATGTCCGACCTCCGCAACGTCATCGTCATCGGATCCGGCCCGGCCGGCTACACCGCCGGCCTCTACGCCAGCCGCGCCAACCTCGAACCGCTCCTGTTCGAGGGGGTGCAGCCGGGCGGGCAGCTCATGATCACGACCGACGTCGAGAACTACCCGGGGTTCCCCGAGGGGATCCAGGGCCCCGAGCTGATGGAGCTGTTCAAGAAGCAGGCGGAGCGGTTCGGCTGCGAGACGATCGCGCAGAACGTCGACGAGGTCGACTTCTCGGAGCGGCCGTTCAAGGTGGTTTCGGAGGGGAAGGAATACCGGGCGCGGTCGGTCGTCGTGTCGACCGGGGCGACCGCGAAGCTGCTCGGGATCGAGTCGGAGACCCAGCTCATGGGGTACGGCGTCTCCGCGTGCGCGACGTGCGACGGGTTCTTCTTCAAGGACAAGGACGTCTGCATCGTCGGCGGCGGCGACACCGCGATGGAGGAGGCGATGTTCCTCACCCGGTTCGCGAAGCGGGTCCACGTGATCCACCGCCGCGACGAGCTCCGCGCGTCGAAGATCATGCAGGAGCGGGCGAAGAAGAACGACAAGATCGACT
>JBICIB010000954.1:0-3264 GCA_043101415.1 Planctomycetota bacterium JB042
CCTGCAGCACGATCTCCGCGCCGTCGGGGTCGCCGGTCAGGTCGAACGCCATCTCGGCCCGCCCGCCGTCGGCGTCGTTCGGGACCGCGCGGTCGTGGTAGACGAACAGAGACAGCCCGTGGTCGGACGTCTCGATCAGCGCGAGGTTCGAGCGGTCGGCGACCTGCGGGATGAGGAGGCCGTTGTACGAGTCGGACTCGGGGAAGTCGTAGGAGTACTGCGTGGCGACGGTCGACGCGGTCGGGAAGAGCTCGACGTACCCGAGGACGTTCGCGTCGAAGTCCCCGGCGCCCGGGCTCGACTCCTGCGACACGCGGACGAAGCGGTCGCAACCCGGGTTCAGGGCGGGGCGGCGGAAGAGGAGCGTGTCGAGCGCGTAGCCGGAATTGGTCGACCCGGCGAAGTCGACCTCCACCCGCGTGATCCCGGTCTGCTTCACCTGGACCAGCGTGCCGACCCCGTTCCCGGTCTCGAGGTCGGACGACGTCACGAGCTGCGAGCTGAGGAGCGCCGCGCCCGCGAACGCGCGGACCTCGACCTGGTCGGAGTTGTCGATGTCGACGAGGTAGAACGAGAGGTCGAGCACGGGCGGCGAGAACTGGATCTCGATGCCGCGCACCGTTCCGGTCGGGTCGGTCAGGCCGTTCAGGCCGCCGAGCGGCGTGTCGGCGCCGCCGGGCGCGTTGAACGCGACGTTCGGCGCCCCCTCGGTGCAGATGATCGGCAGCCCCGCCGGCGTCCCGAGCAGCGCGAACGTGACGCCGTCCGCGGCGTACTGGTTCCCGATCTGCGTCCCCTCGGCGGGTCCCTCGAAGTCGATCAGGGTCAGGTCGCCGGTGCAGAAGTCGCAGTCGTCGGGGATGCCGTTCCGGTTGCAGTCGAAGCTCGCTCCGGTGACCAGATCGATCGCGTCGTCGACCCCGTTGCCGTTGCAGTCCTGGCCGGTGGCGTCCGGCGAGAGGAGGAAGGAGAGGGTGGCGAGCAGGGCGGCGAGCGGCGAGCGGGTCGACATCGTTCCTCCGGTGAGGCGGAAAGGGCGGGGGGGCGTCCGGTCCCCCGTCGCACGGGACACCGGCTACGATGATTTGTCCACGACGACCGCCGTGACGCGGAATCGTCCGGGCTCACGAAGAATCGGAGGAATCGACATGTCCGGAGTGAAGGCCGTCCCCGACGGGTTCAACACCGTCAGTTGCTATCTCGTCGTCCCGAACTCGAAGGAGGCGCTCGAGTTCTACGCGCAGGCGTTCGGCGCCGAGGGCGGCGTCTGCCTGGAGGTCCCGGGCGGCGGAGGCGTCATGCACGCCGAGATGCGGGTCGGGAACTCGACGATCATGCTGACCGACGCCAACCCGCAGTGGCAGAAGAAGACCCCGGAGGAGCTCGGCGGATCTCCCGTGTCGCTGCACCTCTACGTCGACGACGTCGACGCGCTGTTCCAGCGGGCGGTCGGCGCCGGCTGTCAGGTGACGTTCCCGCCGTCGGACGTCTTCTGGGGCGACCGGTACGGACAGGTCGTCGACAAGTACGGCCACACCTGGGGGATCGCGACCCACAAGGAGGACGTGCCGCCCGAGGAGATGGGGAAGCGGGCCGAGAAGTGGTTCGCCGAGATGGGGAACGATTGCGGCGGCGGCGAGGGCTGACGGCGGCGCGGCCCGCTCTCCGGCGTCACTCCCCCTCGAGGTGCCGTCTCGCGAGCGTCTTCGGCGCCACCGCGAGGTAGCTCTCCTCGATCCAGGCCTCGACCTGCTCCTTCCGCCGGTCGAGGCCTTCCCGCCGGATCGTCACCCAACCGGACTTCCCGAGGCCGTATCCCGTCGGCTCGGCGAACGGCTCCTCCAGCACGGCCGGTCCGGAGACCGGGAGCTTCACCGCCATCCCGAACTGCTCGCTCACGCCGAAGAAGACGAACACCTTCTTCCGCACCTTCACCACGTGTTCGCCCCACGGATGGTCGAGCCACGCCTCCGGGTACGTCAGCGCGTGGCGGATCAGCGCCTCGACCCGCTTCGACGGCTTCCCCGGGCTCGGCTTCGGCGGCGGGGTCGTGGACGCCGCGGTCTTCTTCTTGGCGACCCGCTTCCTCGTCGCGGTCTTCGTCTCCTTCTTCTTCGCGACCCGCTTCCTCGCGGGGGTCTTCCGCGTCGGCTTCTTCTTCGCGGCCATCGGTGGATCTCCGGTCCGGCGGCGGGAGCCTACAGGAATCGTCCGGCGAACCCCTCGGCGCCGACCCCGACCCTCGGGACGTGGCGGCGCGCGACCTCGACCATCCGGCCGCGGTACGAGAGGTCGAGGGCCGACGGGTCGGCGGCGGCGATCGCGGCCGGGAGTCCGGTCCGCTCGGTGCGGGCGCCGTTCCGCGAGCCGTCCCCCCCGATGAAGTGGTCGAGGACCACCGCGTCCGCCACCTCGGCGATCCGGCCGAAGAACCGCTCGGGGTCGGCGATCGGGAGGAGGGGGGAGACGGTGACGACCGTCGGGAGCCCCGCGGCGCGGCACGCGGCGGCGGCGGCGAGACGCGCGTCGACCGTCGCCGCCGGGGGAGGGAGTCCTTCGAGGCGGTCCCGGTCGCTCTCGATCGAGAGGTGCACCCGGACCTTCGTCCCCGCGCGGGTCCGGAGCGGGACGAGGAGGTCGAGCGCCCCCGCGACCGTCGGGGAGTGCGTCTGCACGATCAGCTCGTCCGGCGGCGAGGCGAGCATCGCCTCGAGGACGCGCCGCGTCACGCCGTGGCGCGCCTCGTGGGGAGGGAACGGGTCGGTCGAGCTCGACAGGAAGATCGTGAACGCGCCGCGCGACCGGCGGGCCCACGCGCGTTCGCGATCGACGGCGCCGGCGTACGCCTCGGCCGCGTTCTCGCGGACCTCGAGGAACGAGCCCCACTCCTCGCCGCGGGTGAGCCACGCGTTGTGCCGCACGTAGCAGCCGACGCCGCAGAGCGACCGCCCGAACCCGCACCCCCGGTACGGCTGCAGCGAGTGCGAGCAGACCGGGCGCAAGTACCCGGACGCGCGGGTCAGGACGTTCTTCACGCGCGCGGTCGTCACGTCCACCTCAGACCGCCTCCGCGCCCAGGGTCGCCGCCGACGCGGCGAGGACGTCGAACACCTCCTGCGCGTCCTCCTCGCCGAGGTCGACGATCCGCGCCCGGCTCCACGCCGCCGTCCCCGCGGTCCGGACGATCACCGTCGCGAGGCCGAGCCTCCGCTGGAACGGCGACTGGACCAGCGACACGGTCTGGATCCGGCGCCGCGGCACGAC
>JBICIB010000955.1:0-3385 GCA_043101415.1 Planctomycetota bacterium JB042
CTCGGTCAGGTGCCGCAGCGGCGAGTAGTCGTCGAGGACGTAGAAGCTCCGGCCGAACGTCCCGACCACGACGTCGTTCTCCCGCCGCTGGAGGTCCATGTCGCGCACGGCGACGTTCGGGATCCCGGCCGCGAGCTTGTGCCACTTCTCGCCGCCGTCGAGCGTCACGAAGCAGCCGAACTCGGTCCCCGCGAACAGGAGGTCCTCCTTCACGTGGTCCTCCATCAGCGACCAGACGATGTTCCGATCCGGGAGGTCTCCCACGATCGACGTCCAGGTGCGCCCGCGGTCGTCCGAGCGGAGGACGTACGGCGCGAAGTCGCCGTCCTTCATGGCGGAGAACGCGGCGTACACGCGGTCCTTCGAGTGCAGCGACGCCTCGAGCCGGCTGACGTACGGGCGGTCCGGCACCTCGGGGAACGTCTCGACCTTCCGCCACGTCCCGCCGCCGTCCTCGGTCACCTGGATCAGGCCGTCGTCGGTCCCGACGTACAGGAGCCCCTCCACCAGCGGCGACTCGGAGAGCGACACGATGTTGCCGTAGAACGACGTCGAGCGGTTCTTCGAGACCGCGGTCTCCGGCCAGACCTTCCCCATCACCTCGAGCGTGTTCCGGTCGATCTGCCGGGTGAGGTCCGGCGAGACGACCTCCCACGACTCGCCGCGGTCGTCGGAGCGGAAGAGGTGCTGCGCGCCGATGTAGATCCGCGTGTGGAGGTGCGGCGAGATGATGAGCGGCGAGTCCCAGTTCCAGCGGTACGGGGCGTCGCCGGGGCGCTCGCGCGGCTTGATGTCGAACACCTCGCCCGAGCGGCGGTCGTGGCGGACGAGGCCGCCGTACTGCCAGAGCGAGTAGAGGATGTTCGGGTCGACCGGGTCGGCGACCGTCTCGTAGCCGTCGCCGCCGACGGTGACGAACCAGTCCTCGTTGGCGATCCCCGCGCGCGACGTCGTCTGCGACGGGCCGCCGTGCGAGTTGTTGTCCTGGGTGCCGCCGTAGACGTAGTAGAACGGCTTCTGGTCGTCGACGCTGACCCGGTAGTACTGCGTGATCGGCAGGTTCGACTTGAACGCCCAGTTCTTCCCGCCGTCGTGGCTGTCGTAGATCCCGCCGTCGGTCCCGGTCAGCAGGAAGGTCGGGTCGTGCGGATCGAGCCAGAGCGCGTGGTGGTCGACGTGGCGGTTCGTCGACGGGACGTTCCGCCAGGAGGCGCCGCCGTCCTTCGAGACCTTGAGCAGCGTGTCGAGCGAGTAGAGCGTGTCGACGTCGCGGGGGTCGCAGACCAGCTCGTTGTAGTACTGCGGGCTCGACGCCATGTACGACGAGCTCTTCGACCACGACGCGCCGCGGTTCGTCGAGCGATAGATGCCGACCTTCCCCTCCGCCGCCTCGACGATCGCGTAGATCACGTCCGGGTCGGCGGGGGAGAGGTCCATCCCGATCCGGCCGAGGTCGCCGCCGGGGAGCCCCTTGGTGATCTTCGACCAGGTCGCGCCGCCGTCGGTCGACTTGTGGATCGCCGAGCCGGGGCCGCCGTTGATGAGCGTCCAGACCCGGCGCCGGCGCTGGTAGGTCGAGCAGTAGACGACGTCCGGGTCGCGCGGGTCGAGGTGGACCTCGTTGGCGCCGGTGTGCTCGTCGACGTCGAGGATCTTCTCCCAGGTCTTCCCGCCGTCGGTCGTCTTGTAGAGGCCGCGGTCGCCGCCGGCGTTCCACAGCGGGCCCTGCGCCGCGACGTAGACGACGTCCGAGTCGCGCGGGTCGATCGCGATCATGCCGACGTGCTCGGACGCCTTCAGGCCGACGTTCTTCCACGACATCCCGCCGTCGACCGACTTGTAGACGCCGTCCCCGAACGAGACCGACCGCTGGCTGTTGTTCTCGCCGGTGCCGACCCAGACGACGTTCGGGTCGTTCGGGTCGATCTCGACGCACCCGATCGAGTACGAGCCGTACTTGTCGAACACCGGCTTCCAGGTCGTGCCGGCGTTCTCGGTCCACCAGACGCCGCCGGAGCTGACGGCCGCGAAGTAGCGCGACCGGTTCTCCGGGTCGACCGCGAAGTCGCCGACGCGGCCGGACGCCATCGCCGGCCCGATCGAGCGGAACGACAGGGCGGAGAAGGTCGACGAGTTCAGCTTCGCCTTCGGCTTCTCCTCTTCCTCCTCCTCGTCCCCGTCCTTCTTCTCGTCGTCCCCCTCCTCGTCCGGCGTCTCGGCGGCGTCGCCCGCCTCCTCGACAGCCGCCGCCTCGGGCTCGGGCTCGTCCTGGGCCCGGAGTTCGGGCGGGGAGGCGGCGAAGAGCGCGAGGAGCAGGAGGGCGAACGAGAGGCGCGTCATGAGTGGGCTCCGAGGGTGTCGGGCGCCGGGGCGAGGCCCGGCGGCGGCGGAACCGGAGAGCCTAGCAACTGAACGACCCGTCGGGCGGAGCCGCTCCGGCGCGGCGGACCTGCGCGGTGCGGGTATCCTCGAGACGTGATGCGTCGCGTCGAATCCCGCCCGACGATCGGACTCGCCCTCCTCCTGGCGGCCGGTCACCTCCTGGCGACCCTCGGGCTCCTCGTGGTCTCCATCGGTCTGACCCTGCGGGAGTTCGACGCGGAGGCGCCGAGCCGGCTCCTCTCGGCCGCGTCGACGACGTGCGGTGCCGTCGCGGGGGCGCTCCTGCTCCCGGGCCGCTGGATCTGGGAGACGTGCGGCTCGCCGAACGCGCCGGACGTCCTGGAGTGGCTGCTCTTCGTCGCCAACAGCCTGATCTGGGGCGTCGCGGGTGCGGTCGCTCTTCGCCGGCTCCGGGTTCCGCGCGCGGTCCGACCGGCGTCGTCGAGCTCTCGTCCCGGCTGACGCCCGGCTCGGGAGAGCGCGACGGCCGCTCCGTTCAGCGTCCGGCCAGCCGCTTCCGGACCGCCGCGCCCGTCAGCTCCCGGTGCGCGTGACGACCGATCCAGCGCGCCGTCACGTCGTCCGACGCGCCGAGCCGCGCGGCCAGCGCGACCGCCGCGGCGTTCAGGGCGCGGTTCCGCTTCCCGATCGCGCGGAGCGCCATGTCGACCCCCTTCTTCACGAAGTTCCGGTCGTCCCGGGCCGCCGCTTCGATCAGCGGGAGGGCGGCGAGGAAGGCGTCGTCCGGCGCGTCGCGGTCGTGCACGCTCAGGCTCCAGAGGAGCGCGAACGCCGCCCGCTTCTTGAACTCGGCCCGCGCCGCGGCCCACGTCTTCGGCTTCTTCCAGGCGGCGGGCGCCCGGTCGAAGAGGTGGAAGCAGACGGTGTCGACGGTCGCCCAGTCGTCGAAGTCGCGCGCCCAGTCGTCCATCTGCTTCGAGGTGACGCGCGCGGGCTCGTCGACGAACGCGGCGAGGAGGCGGGCTTCGTATCGGCCGCTCTT
>JBICIB010000956.1:0-5125 GCA_043101415.1 Planctomycetota bacterium JB042
GCCTCGGCCGGGCTCCCCGGCGAGCGCGAGCGGGTCGGCGCCGGCGTGCACGACCTCGTGTCCCGCGTGATGGCCGCCCTGGACGTGGCGCCCGAGGGACCGCTCGCCCGCGTCCCGCCCGACCACCTCGGCTTCCTCCTCCACCTGGTGGCGCTCGCGCTCGCCGACGCCCGCGCCGACGTCCGCGCCGTCGGCGACGGCCTGATCGAGCGCGCCCTCCGGCCGTGGGTGCCGGCCTGGGCGGAGCGCGTCCGCGCCGCCGCGACCGTCCCGCTCTACCGGGCCCACGCGACGCTCGTCGCCCGGCTCGTCGTCGCGCGGGACGGGGATTCCCCTCCGGGCGACGCGGCGGACCGGCCGCTGTAGCGCCGCCCCGCCGGAGGTCGGTCGCGCACCGACGGACGTTTCGGCGGCGCACTCCCTCCCCCGGCTTCCCGCGCGCCGGATCGAGGTCGCGCTCCAGCGCCCGCCCCCTCCGGACGACAGGAGAGATCGGCGCCCGGGAAGGATCCGACGTGATCTCCCCTCTCTCTCTCGCTCCCCTCCTCCCCGCCACCCTCCTCGCCGGCAACACGTTCACCGTCGACGACGACGGCCCGGCCGACTTCCCGTCGATCCTCGAAGCCGTCGCCTCCGGCGCGGTGACCGACGGCGACCTCCTCCTCGTCGCCTCCGGCAGCTACGCCGGCTTCCATCTCGACAAGGAGCTGACGCTCTGCGGCCCCGCGTCCGGGCCGCGACCGACCGTCGACGGGAAGGTCCGCGTGTCCGCCGCCGCCGCCGAACTCGTCCGACTCCAGATCGCGGGCCTCCACCTCGACACGATGGCGGAGCGGGCGACGATCGAGGACTGCGTCGTCCTCGGCTCGACGTCGCAGGAGATCGGGATGCTGGTCCAGTACTCCTCGCTGGTGATGGTGTCGCGCACGACCGTGAGCGGCCTCTCGCCCGCGGCGGACGACGGCGGGCTCGGGATCCTCGCGGTCGGGTCGAGCCTCGTCCTGGCCGGCAGCACGGTGAACGGCGGAGACGGCGGCGCCGGCTCGCACGACGGCGGGACCGCGGTGCGCGCCATCCAGAGCGACCTCCTCTTCGCCGGCGGCGGAGCGATCGGCGGCGCCGCGGGGACGGGGGGCGGGAACGCCGGACACGGCATGCACCTCGTCCACTCGGTCGCCCGGGCCCGCGGTTCGATGTTCGACGTCGTCCTCCCCGGCCCGCCGGGGGCGGGGAACCAGGGGCAGTCGTTCCTCCTCCAGGACTCGAGCACCCTCGTCCTCGGGCCGGTCCTCTCGTCCGGGATCGCCCAGACCGGCGCTCCCAGCGCGGTCGTCCTCCCGCCGGTGCCCGAGCCGTTCCTCCGGAACGCGGGGCCGAACGGGCTCGGCACGGGCGGTTCGCTCGACCTCTTCGGTCCGCCGGCCGCCCTCGCCTTCCTCGTGATCGCCGAGGAGGAGAAGCGCACGCCGGTGCCCGAGCTCGACGGCGACCTCTGGCTCGACGCCGACGCGATCTTCTTCCTCGGGTTCCTCCTGACGAACGGGCCGATGTTCCCGGCCTCCTGCCCGTACGCGATCCCCGCCGCGCCGATCCTGACCGGCCGCTCGTTCCGATGCCAGGCGATGTTCCCCGGTGTGCCGGGCGGTCTCGACCCGACGCTCGCCTCGGTCTCGAACGCGGTCGACGTGATCGTCCGGCCGTAGCCCGGGGCGGGGACGCCGCGGCGCGAGAGGAGGGGCGCGCCGACGCGCCCCTCCTGCTATCGTTCGCGTCCATGCCCTTGAAGTACGCCGACCTCGAACACGAGGTGGAGCGGCGCTGTCCGGCCGGACACCCGCTCGTGCTCCGCTGCCGCCCCGTCCGCGAGGTCGGCGGGCGGCTCGAGCCGTTCCCGACCCTCTTCTGGCTGGCGTGCGACGACGTCCACCGGCAGATCGCCCGCATCGAGGCGGAGGGCGGCGTCGACCACGCCCGGGCGTGGCTGCGCGAGGACGCCGCCCGGCTCGCCGCGTTCTCCGCCCAGCACGACGACTACGTCGCCGAACGGACGGCGCTGCTGACCGACGACGACCGCCGCCGCCTCGCGTCCGCCGGGATCCTCGACGAACTCCGCCGGCGCGGGATCGGAGGGATGCTCGCGCGCGACGCCGTGAAGTGCCTCCACCTCCACTACGCGCACCACCTCGCGCGCGAGAACCTCGTCGGCGCGTGGGTCGACGCGCGGTACGAGGTCCGGGGGTGCCCGGCCCCGTGAAGGCGACCCGCACCCAGAAGATCGCGCTCCTGATCGGCACGCTGGCCGTCGGCCTCGCGCTCCTCGAAGCGGCGGCGCGGATCCGGATGCACCTGAAGTACGGCCACACCGGCGGCGAGTTCTACACGAGCACGCGCGACGCGAAGAGCGGCCTGAAGGTGCCGGACCCGAATCAGACCGCGGGCGCCATCCACATCAACTCGCTCGGCTTCCGAGGCCGCGACCTGCTCGACCCGAAGCCGGCCGACGTGGTCCGGATCGCGTTCCTCGGCGGTTCGACGACGTTCTGCACCGAGGCGTCGTCCGACGACGCGACCTGGCCCGCCCTCCTCTGCCGGCGGCTCGGCGAGCGGTTCGAAGGGGTCCGCTTCGAACCGGTGAATGCGGCGCTCCCCGCCCTCCGCGCCGACGACTCCCGGCGCAACCTCCAGCACCGCGTCGCACCGCTCGACCCGGACGTCGTGTTCGTCTACCACGCGACGAACGACATCAGCCGCGACACGCGGAACCTCGCCGACGCCGCCGGGATCTTCACCGGCGACGGGGGGAAGCCGAGCTGGCTGGCGGAGCGTTCGGTCGCCTGGGACCTGATCGAGAAGAACGTCCGCGTGAAGGCGCGGCAGCACGCCTCGTCGGGCGGGGACGGCCGGCTCGAGTTCGATCCGGAGTCGCTGGCGGAGGGGTTCCGGGACGTCCTCACCCGACTGGTGAACGAGGCGGGCGCGGCCGCTCCGCTCGTCGTCGTCCCGACGTTCTCGACCAAGTTCCGACCCTCCCAGCCGGACGACGTGAAGCTCGCGGCGTGCAACACCGCCCTCTTCTACATGCCGTACATGACCGTCGACCGGCTGCTCGAGACGTTCGCCGCGTACAACGAGATCGTCCGGCAGGTCGGTCGCTCGACCGGGGCGCTCCTGATCGAGGGAGAGGACGAGATCCCGGGCGACTCCGACCACTTCACCGACTCGGTCCATTTCACGGACCGCGGGTGCGAAGCGATGGTCGAGCGCCTGCTCCCCCGACTGGCGTCGGACGATCGGTTCCTGGCGATCGTCGCGTCGAAGCGCTGAGCGGTCCCCACCGCCCGGGGTCTCCTCCCCTCCCGCCGACGGAGGGAACCCGCCGCACCGTTCCCGAGCCGCCGAGGGCGACCGGCGCGGCGTATGCTCGGCGGACCGGGCGGGCGCCGTCGATCCGGTCGGCTCGAGTCGAGCGCCGCCCCCTCATGGAGCGAACCGAATGAGCAGCGACATCAAGAAGAAGATGAACGACGAACTCTCGAAGTGGCGGACCCGCCTCGACGAGCTCCGGGTGAAGGCGAACCTCGGCAAGCTGGAGGCGCGCGAGAAGCTGGAGGAGTTCGAGGAGGCGTACGAGCGCGCGGCGAATCGGCTGCGGGAATGGAAGGAGAAGGGCGAGGTCGAGTGGGACGCGACGACGTCCGCCCTCGAGGCCGGCTGGGAGAAGCTCCGCCAGACGTACCACGAGGTGAAGCGGACCGGGAAGGGCGACTGAAGGGCTCCCCGCGGTCCGTCGAAGAAGGGTCGGGGATGCAGGGCGGGTTCCTCGCGGCCGGGGGACCCGCACGTCTTCTTCGACGGGCTGCCAACAGCCCGTCGAAGAAGTGCTTTCGGTGCGAGGCGAGTCCATCGCGGCCGAGATCAAGGCGCGAGACCGCAGTCATACTTGCCGTATTCCGAGGATCTCGCAACGCAGAGCTCGGCCGCGATGGACCGCCGCAGCCCGGAATGACTTCTTCGACGGGCTGCTAACACTCCTCGCGCGCGGCGGTCTGGTACGGGCACCACGGGCGAGCCTCGAACGGCTCGCCGATCCCGAACCCGCACCGATTGGAGTTCCCCATGCTTCGCAAGATCCTCGGCACCGCCGCCGCCTTCACGCTCCTCAGCGCGTTCCTCGTCGCCGACGAGGGCTCCGTCTCCCGCGTCGACACGGCGACCCGCGAGATCGAGGTCCAGGTCGGCGAGCAGACCTACGACGTCCGCGCGGCGGACGTCCGGCTCCTCGATCGCGAGGGGAACGCCGCGAACCTCGAGGACTTCGCCGCCGGCGCGAAGGTCGAGGTCACGCTCGAGGACGGGAAGGTGACCAAGATCCAGCTGCAGTGAGTCGTCTCCCCCGAGACTCGGCGGCGACTCCGGCCGGCGGTCCCCTCGCGAGGGCCGCCGGCCTCTTTCTCGACGGCGCCGTCCTCCGGATCGAACGCGCCGTCCTCGGATTGGACACCGCGCAGGTCTGGCGACGAGAAGAGGTTGCGGCACGTCTCGAAGGTGGTCGCTAACGAACGGGGGAGCCCCCACGTCGGGAGGGGAGACCCGCCCGATCGGAGAGCTGCATGAGTGCGAACGGTCGAGCCCCCGCCGTCTCCGTCCGACGGACCTTCTTCGGCGCCGCGTCGAGCGACGCGGCGGAGCCCGCGCCGCGTCCGACCGCCGAGACCCCCACGGCGCGGGGACGGGACGAGGCGGACGTGGAGCGCGCGCGGAGCGGCGATCGAGTCGCGTTCCAGCGTCTCTGGGAGCGCCATGCCGCGCTCGTCCACGCGGTGCTGATCAGCATGGTCCCTTCGCAGGAGGCGGAGGACCTGATGCAGGACGTCGCGGTCTCCGCGATCGGCGCCATCGGCCGCCTGCGCCGGCGCGAACGGTTCTCCGCCTGGCTCTGCACCATCGCCCGGAACGTCGGCCGGGACGCGCTGAAGCGACGCCGCCGCGCCGCGTGCGAGAGCGAACTGGAGGACCCCGCGGTCGAGCGGCCGAGCGACACGGACGCGATCGCCGAGGAGATCCTGGGGCTCGTCCGACGGCTCCCCGAGGCGTACCGCGAGCCGCTCGTGCTGCGCCTCGTGCT
>JBICIB010000957.1:0-8292 GCA_043101415.1 Planctomycetota bacterium JB042
TCTTCCGATCTGCGACGGCGCGATCGTCGACACGCCCGATCGGCGCGAGGCCGTCGTCGGCCTCCTCCGCCGCCACGCCCCGCGGCTGGTGCTCGCGCCGTTCCCGCGCGACGAGCACCCGGACCACGAACACGCGGGGCGCCTCGTGAAGGCGGCCTGGTACCTCGCCGGGATCCGCCGCGCGCCGCCGACGTCCGCCAAGCCGCACCGGGCGCCGCGCCTCTGGTTCTACCCGAGCCACGAGGTCCACGACGTCCGGCTCGTCGTCGCCGTCACCGCCGAGGACGTCGACGCGAAGCGCCGCGCCCTCGCCTGCTACCCGTCCCAGTTCCACGACCCGACCTCCAAGGAGCCGGAGACCCGCATCTCGACCCCGACGTTCCTCGAGGAGGGGTTCGCTCGGATGCGCCACTTCGGCTCGTTGATCGGCGCGGAGTACGGCGAACCGTTCGCCCTCCCCGGGCCGCTCGGGATCGCCGATCCGTCGTCCCTTCTCGACGGGACGGACCGATGAACGACCGCTCGCTCCGGATCGGCATCGCCTGCTACCCGACGTACGGCGGATCGGGCATCGTCGCGACCGAGCTCGGCATCGGCCTCGCCGAGCACGGACACGACGTCCATTTCCTGGCTTACGCCGACCTCCCGCGCGTCCAGGGCGCGTCCCGCGTGCAGCAGCACATCGTCGAGGTTTCCGCGTATCCCCTGTTCAAGTTCCCTCCATACGACCTTGCTCTCGCCAGCAAGATGCGTGAGCTTCTGGAAGGGGAGGGGCTGGACATCCTTCACGTCCATTACGCGATTCCTCACTCCATATCCGCCTATCTTGCGCGACAGATGAGCCCCCATTCCAGGGCGAAGGTCGTGACGACCCTGCACGGCACGGACATCACCGTCGTCGGCGCCGATCCGGCGTACCGGGAGGTGACCCGGTTCGGTCTCCTCCACAGCGACCGGATCCTCGCCGTCTCCGAGTTCCTGGTGCGCGAGACCCGCGAGACGTTCGGCATCGATCGGGAGATCGTCGTCGCGCCGAACTTCGTCGACACCGACCGATTCCGGCCCGGCGCCCGTCCGTCCGGTCGCCCGCCCGTCCTCGTGCACGTGTCGAACTTCCGCGCCGTGAAGCGTCCGCTCGACGTCGTGCAGGCGTTCGCGATGGCGTGCCGCGACGACGACGCGCGGCTCCGGCTCGCGGGGGACGGACCGGAGCTCGCTCCCTGTCTCGAGCTGGCCGAGAAGCTGAAGGTGCGCGACCGGATCGACGCGCTCGGCGAGGTCCAGAAGGTGGAGGAGGTCCTCGCCGACGCGGACATCCTCTTGCAGCCGAGCGGCACCGAGGCGTTCGGGCTCGCGGCACTGGAGGCGGCCGCGTGCGGGGTGCCGACGATCGGCTACGTCATCGGCGGCCTCCCCGAGGTCGTCGTCGACGGCGAGACCGGGTTCCTCGTGCCGTTCAAGGACGTGAAGGCGCGCGCCCGCAGGACGCGCGAACGGCTCGACGACCCGGCGCGCCTGGCGGCGTTCCGGATCGCCGCGCGCGAGCGCGCGGTCGAGCGGTTCTGCCGCCGCCACAGTCTCGAGCAGCACGAGCGGATCTACTTCGAGGTCCTGGCGGACGGCGCGGGAAGCTGACCCGCGGGGAGACCGCGATGACCGGGACCCGGAAAGCACCCGACGAGGTCTACCTCGACCACACCGCCACGTCGCCGCTCCGGCCCGAAGCCCTCGAAGCGATGCGCCCGTGGCTCGACGGGCCGACCGGCAACCCGTCGAGCGTGCATTCCTCCGGCGTCCGGGCTCGCGCCGCGCTCGACGACGCGCGGGCGCGCGTGGCGGCGACGGTCGGCGCCCGGCCGGAGGAGATCGTCTTCACGTCCGGCGGAACCGAGGCGAACAACCTCGCCGTCCTCGGCGCGGCCCGGGCGGGGGCGGTTCGCCACATCGTCACCTCATCGATCGAGCATCCGTCGGTGTCGCGGGCCGTCGAGTTCCTCGAGGCGGGAGGATGCACCGTCGACCGGATCGATCCGGACGACGACGGAGTCGTTCGTTCCGCCAACTTCCTGTCGGCGATCTCCGATTCGATCGAGAAGGACCGTCCGGTGCTCGCCACCCTCCAGTGGATCAACCACGAGACCGGTGCGATGCACGACGTGGGGCGCATCGCCGCGAGCGCGCGACGCGGGCCGTTCCACGTCGATGCCGCCCAGGCGATCGGACGCGTCCCGATCGACCTCCGCCGAACTCCGATCGATCTGTTGACGTGGACCGCCCACAAGATCGGGGGACCGGTCGGCATCGGCGCCTTGTTCCGTCGCGCCGACACGCCGCTCCAGGCCCTCTCGTACGGAGGTTCGCAGGAACACGACCTCCGTGCCGGGACGCCCTCCGTCGCGCTCGCGGTCGGGTTCGCCGTCGCCATGGAGCTCTCGACGCGCGACCGCGAGACCTTCGAGGCCGCCCACCGCCGGCATCGGGAACGCGTCGTCGCATTCGTGAACGAACGGTTCGCGGACGCGACGATCGTCGCGCGCGACGGCGCCCATCCGAGCACGGTCTGCCTCGCGTTCCCGAACGTCGACCGGGAGGCGCTGCTCGTGCACCTCGATCTCGACGGCGTGCGCGTCTCCTCCGGCGCCGCGTGCGCGAGCGGCACGCCGGGACCTTCCCCGGTGCTCCGTGCGATGCGCCTCGACGAACGACGGGCGGCGGGAGCGATTCGCGTCTCGTTCGGTCCTTCGACTTCGGACGACCACGTCGCGCGCTTCCTCGCGGCGCTCGAGCGCGCGATCGATCGCGCGCGATGCGGCTGAATCTTTTTGCGTTCTCAAAAAAGCCACAACCCTCGTCCCGCTCGTCGCTCTTCATCGGCTCCCGTTGCACAGGTCGTCCGCCGGCCATCGACGGCCCGTTGACAGGTTCTCCTCACGGGAGTACAACCCGCGCCGCTTCGTTCGCGAAGCCGGTTGGCGACGGATCATCCACAACTCGATCAAGCGACTCGATGCACTCCCGGTGCGTCGAGCGGGGGGGCTCTCTGGATGCACACGGGGGATCACGAAGCGGCGGCGACGGGGCTCGACGCGTTCCTGGTGCACGTCCAGGAACTCGTCCAGCCGCAGCAGTTCAACACCTGGTTCCGCGACGTGAAGGTCACGGATCGGGCGGACGACGGACTCCGCGTCCTCGCTCCGAACTCGTTCGTCCGTGACTGGATCTCGAACTACTACGGCGACATCCTCGGTCAGGCCGCGCGTCAGGCGTTCGGTCGGGATCGAGACCTCGTCCTCGGGGTCGACCCGGACGCGCCGCCGGCGCCGAGGATCGAGGAGCCGCAGACGCCCGGCGCCGCCGTCACCGCCGTCACCGGAGGCGGCCCGGCCCGGCCGGCGCGCACGTCACCGGAGCTCGATTCGTACTCCGACACGATCCTCCACCCGGACTACCGCTTCGACAACTTCGTCGTCGGGGCGTCGAACCAGTTCGCCAACGCGGCCGCCACCGCCGTCGCGGCGGCCCCGGGGAGCAGCTACAACCCGTTGTTCCTCCACGGCTCGGTCGGACTCGGCAAGACGCACCTGCTCCAGGCGATCTGCCACGAGATCCTCCGCCGCGAACCGGGGACGAGCATCCTCTATCTCTCGTGCGAGTCGTTCATCAACCACTTCATCCACGCGCTCGAGACGAACGACCTGAACGCGTTCCGCCGGAAGTACCGGAACGTCGACGTCTTCCTCGTGGACGACATCCAGCTCCTCGCCAACAAGGACCGGACCCAGGAGGAGTTCTTCCACACCTTCAACACGATCTACAACCTGGGCCACCAGATCGTCCTCTCCAGCGACGCGCCGCCGAAGGAGATCCCGACCCTCCAGGAGCGGCTCGTGTCCCGGTTCAAGATGGGGCTGGTCGTGGAGATGGGCGCGCCGGACTTCGAGACGCGCGTCAACATCCTGAAGACGAAGTCGAAGCTCCGCGGTCACGACCTCCCGGACGAGGTCGCGCAGCACGTCGCCGAGCGGGTCTCGACGAACATCCGCGAACTCGAGGGCGCGGTGATCCGCCTCATCGGCTACGCCTCCCTCACCGATCGCCCGATCAGCCTCGAGCTCGCGAAGGAGGCGATGGCCGGCGACACGCCGACGCTCACGTCCGCGACCACCATCCACGACGTGGTGTCGGTCGTGACGAAGTACTACCAGGTGCGACTCTCCGACCTGCAGTCGAAGCGTCGGACCCACTCGATCGCGTTCCCGCGCCAGGTCTGCATGTACCTCGCCCGCAAGACGACCGGCCTCTCGCTCGGCGAGATCGGCGGGTACTTCGGCGGCCGCGACCACACGACCGTGCTGTACGCCGAGGACAAGATCACGAAGCTGGTCGCGAACGACCCTCACAAGCGGGACGTCATCCAGCACCTCCTGAACCAGATCAAGGAGCGCTGACGTCGACGCGCCCCGGCTCCCCGGACACCCCGCGCCGCCCTTCGTCCTCGACGTCGGGCGGCGTGTTCCGTCTCGGCCGGGGGGCCGCCGGAGCGGCGCGCTCGAATTCGACGTCCGCTCCTCCGGGACCGGACCACCAGCCCTGGGGGACCGGGTGTTCGGATTCCCGTGGAGCGTCTCGGAGTCGCCGCGGGAGAAGGACGCGGCTCTCCCCGGACTCTCGAGACCGGCGTCCGGAGGGCCTCGTCGGCGCGCCCGGCGAACGTGGAGATGCGAGTCGATCGTGGATCGCTTCCCACACCTCCCGGTCGCGCGGCGAGGCGCGTGCCGACCGCGACTTGCGATGCCGGTGACGGGTGTTCTCCAGAGTTCGCCCGTCCTTTCTGAGACGATGATCTTTCTCTATATTCTTCTCTTCTCATCTCCGAGTCCTGAGGGGCGACCGCATGAGGATCGTGTGTCATCGTGAGGCTCTGCTGAACGGCGTGTCGATCGCGTCGAGCGTCGCGCCTTCCCGCAGCACCCGACCGATCCTGTCGGGCGTGAAGATCTCCGCGAAGAAGAAGCAGTCGGTCGCGCTGGCGACGGACCTCGAGATCGCGGTCTGCGCCCGGCTGGCCGAGGTGATCGTCGAGCGCGAGGGGGAGGTCGTGCTCACCGCGCACACGCTGGTCGAGATCCTCCGGTCGATCGAGGCCGCGGAGGTGACGATCGACTGCGAGGGGAGGAAGTGCCGCATCACGTCCGAGGACGCGGAATACGAGCTGGTGACCGACGACCCCACCGACTTCCCGGAGATCGGGCCGGCGGGACGGGGTGGCGTCAGCGTGCCGCGGGGATTCCTCGAGGAGATGTTCCAGCGGACCGCCTTCGCGGCGGCCCGGGACGTCGGGCGGTATGCGATCAACGGCGTGCTGGTCGAGGTCGGCGGGGGCGAGATCCGATTCGTCGCCACGGACGGCCGTCGGCTGGCCGTGGCGGTGCGCGCGCTCCCCGACGCGACGTCCGACACCCGGCGGGCGATCGTCCCCGTGAAGGCGCTCCAGGAGTGTCTGAGAGGGTCCGAGGGAGAGGAGACCGTCCGGGTGCTGATCGAGGACGCGCGGATCGTCTTCTCGTCCGAGTCCGCGGACATCGCGGCGAAGCCGGTCGAGGGGGACTTCCCGGACTACGAGGCGGTCGTCCCGCAGGAGTCCCTCGGTCGCGCCGAGGTCGCGCGCGGGACGCTCTACGCCGCCATCAAGAAGGCGTCGGTCATGTCCGGCGACGAGATGCGCGCGATCCAGATCAGCATCCACGACGGGAAGATCGAGGTGACCGCCCAGGTCGAGGGGAGGGGCGCCGCGAAGACCTCGATCGAGGCGGAGATCGAGGGGGACGACGACGTGACCGTCGACTTCAACCCGGACTACGTCGCCGACTTCCTGAAGCCGCTCCCGAACCAGACCGTCGCCTTCGAGTTCCGCGACGGGAACGGGGCCGGCGTCTTCCGGGTCGAGGACAGCGACGACCTGTACGTGGTGATGCCGATCACGACGAGTTGAGCGGCGATCCCGGGAGGGGGCGGTAGAATGGCACGACGCGGGGGTCAGCCCGTCCCGATCGCTCGGTTGCTGCGCGACATCATGGCGCGGCGCGGACCGACGGGGAGTCTCGGCTTCCAGGCGATCCGAACGGCCTGCGAGAAGGCGCTCCCGGCGCGACTCGCCGGGCGGGTTCGCCTGGTCGCATGGAGAAACGGCCTGGCCACGCTCGAGACCGACTCCTCCGCGCTCGCCTACGAGCTCCACGGATTCGCCGGGGACGACCTCCTCCGGAAGATCAAGGAGCAACCGGGTGCCGATGGCGTGAAGAAGCTCCGATTCAAGGTGGGGACACCCTCGCATGAGCGATGATCCGGTGAACGACGAGAGCGGGACGGACGAGACCCTTCCTCCCGAGGGCGAAGCCGAGCGGGTCCGTCCGGCGAAGGCCGAGGACGACGGCAGCTACGACTCGTCTTCCATCCAGGTTCTGGAGGGCCTGGAGGGGGTGCGCCATCGACCCGCGATGTACATCGGGGACACGAGCGCGAACGGCCTCCACCACCTCGTCTACGAGATCGTCGACAACGCGATCGACGAGGCGCTGGCGGGACATTGCTCGAACGTCAAGGTCACCATCCGGGTCGACGGCTCGGTCTCCGTCGAGGACGACGGGCGCGGGATCCCGATCGAGCTCCACGCCACGGAGAAGGTGCCGGCCGTCGAGCTCGTGATGACCCGCCTGCACGCCGGCGGGAAGTTCGACCGGAAGAACTACAAGGTCTCCGGCGGCCTTCACGGCGTCGGGGCCAGCGTCGTGAACGCCCTCTCGGAGTGGCTCGAGGTCGAGATCCACCGCGGCGGCCGGTTCTACACCCAGCGGTACGAGCGCGGGAAGAAGACGAGCGACCTCCAGGAGATGGGGGTCACCGAGAAGCGCGGGACGATCGTCACGTTCAAGCCGGACGGGACGATCTTCGACACGACCGACTTCGCGTTCGAGGTGCTGCAGAAGCGTCTCCGCGAGATGTCGTTCCTCATGGGACGCGCGGGACTCGAGATCGACATCGTCGACGAGCGGAAGAACGAGTCGGTCCACTTCTCGTATCCGAACGGCCTGAAGTCGTTCGTCGAGCTGATCAACGCCAAGAAGGGGCCGATCCACCAGGACATCATCCACTTCGACCGGACGATCGAACTCGAGCGGGCCGCCGAGGAGGGACACAACGAGATGTCCATCGAGGTGGCCATGCAATACAACAACGGCTACCGCGAGGACCTGTTCAGCTTCGTCAACAACGTCAACACGATCGAGGGCGGCACGCACCTCTCCGGGTTCCGCTCCGCGTTGACGCGCGCCGTGAACACGTACGGCCGGAACAACAAGCTCTTCAAGGAGGACGAGTCCCCCGACGGGGACGACGTGCGCGAAGGGCTCGCCGCGGTGATCAGCCTCCACCATCCCGACCCGCAGTTCGAGAGCCAGACGAAGATCAAGCTCGGAAACCGGGACGTGCAGGGCCTCGTCGAGAGCGCGGTCTCCGAGGCGCTGGCGACGTACCTGGAGGAGAACCCGCAGACCGCGAAGGCGGTCGTCAACAAGGCGATCACGGCGAAGCGCGCGCGGGAGGCGGCGCGGAAGTCGCGCGACCTCGTCCGGCGGAAGGGGGCGCTCGCGAGCGGGAACCTCCCCGGGAAGCTCGCGGACTGCCAGTCCCGCAACCGCGACGAGACCGAGCTGTTCCTGGTCGAGGGCGACTCCGCGGGCGGGTCCGCCAAGCAGGCCCGGGATCGTCGCTACCAGGCGATCCTCCCCCTCCGCGGGAAGATCCTGAACGTCGAGAAGGCTCGCCTCGACAAGATGCTGAGCCACCAGGAGATCATCACGATCATCACCGCGCTCGGGACCGGCATCGGGCAGGCGACGGAGGAGTCGGTCGGTCTCGACGTCGAGAAGCGGCGGTACGGCAAGATCATCATCAGGACCGACGCCGACATCGACGGCTCGCACATCAAGACGCTCCTGCTGACGTTCTTCTACCGCCACATGAAGCCGCTCATCGAGGCGGGACGGGTCTACGTCGCCGTGCCGCCCCTCTACAAGCTGAAGAAGGGGAAGCAGGAGCGGTACCTGCTGAGCGACGCCGAACGGGACCTCGCGCTCCTCGACGAGGGGATCTCCTCCGTCTCGTTCGAGGACCGCCGGGGCGAGAAGCCGCGGGCGCTCGACGCCGGCACCCTGAAGGGACTCCTGAAGATCCTGGAAGAGGTCGAGCGCGTGGCCCGGCTCGTCGTCGCCGCGGCTCCGGCGCTGACGGTGG
>JBICIB010000958.1:0-6030 GCA_043101415.1 Planctomycetota bacterium JB042
CGAGACTTTCAGGGAGGCGACGTGGGTGTTCGCCTCGATCCCGTGGTCGGACGAGTGCTCGATCGCGGAGTCGGTCATCGTCAACTGGACGCCGTCGCCGCCGACGTAGAGGTTCGGCCATCCGCCCCAGCCGCCGTACCGGACGACGGCGTGGTCGAGGTTCGCGATCGCGCCCGCCGCGAGGACGATCCCCCGCGTGTTGCCGGGCGCGCCGTTCGACGGGCCGTCGTTGTTCGTGTCCCCGCCGTACACGTCGTCCGCGTAGCCGGTGACGACGGTCGGATCGAGGGCGGTCCCGAGCAGGTTCAGGGTGCCGTCGACGTCGATGGCGCTTCCGATGTTCAGCTTGACCACCACCCCTTCCTTCAACGTCAACGTGACGCCGGCCGGGACGTCGCAGTTCGTGGTGAAGACGAGCGCGCCGCCGAGGCAGTTCTGCTTCTCGATCGTGACGTTCGCCGTCGGGTCGGGCTGCGTGACGACCATGGCGTTCACGCCGTTGCCGCCGGCGGTGTTGTTCGTGAACCCGGGGCAGTGCTCGACCCTGAGCTCGGCGACCGCGTCCTTGGCGTTCCCGGTGAACGCGCAGTTCGAGACGGTGAGGTCCGCGATCCGCTGGTTCGCCTCGATCCCGTTGTCGCTCCCGTCGCGGACGGTCGAGTTCGTGAGGGCGAGCTGGAGGCCGTCGCCGTTCAGGTAGATGCCGCACCAGCCGCCCCAGCCGTGGTAGGCGACGTCGCAGTGGTCGAGGACGCAGCCGGTGGCGGTCCCCTCGAAGCGGATCCCCTGCCAGTTGCCGGCCGCGGGCGTGGTCGCGCCGCCGTCGCCGTTGGTGTCGCCGCCGACGTCGTCGGTGATCGTCGTGAAGACGATCGGCTGGCCGGCCGTCCCCGGCGCCAGGAGCGTCCCCTGAACCGAGAGATGCAGGCCGTTGTTGAACTTCAGGATCGCGCCGGGCTGGATCGTGAGGGTCTGGCCGGCGGGGACGGTGAGGCTGCCGACGACGTGATGGACGCCGGCGGGGACCGGGCCCGTCGTCGAGTCCGACAGGGCGCCGCTCAGCGTCAGCGCCGAGGCGGAGGACGCGCCGGCCCAGACGAGGGCGGCGGCGAGGAGGGGGCGAAGGCCGGTCAGGTTCGGCACGCGCATGAGGATCACTCTCCAATCCGAATCGGGGGGGGTTCTCGCAGGATTCGGAGGACATGCGCCGCGCGGCCGCGGGAGGGGACACGAAGAAGATGGAAAGGGAGAAAGGAGGAGGGAGGAGAGGAGGGAGAGCAGGGAGAGGAGGGAGAGGAGGGAGAGGGGGCGTTCGCCGGAAGGGGGCGCGCGCAAGCGACTTCGCTCAGGGGCTTTCGGGAGGCTTGCGGGCGCGGAGGCGTGCGAGGGACGCGCGGACGTTGTCGCCGCGGAAGGCCTGGCTCTCGGGCTGGCGGTCCCACGCCTCGACCCCTTCGACGAGGAGCGGCTCGGCCTCCCGGTCGCGGCCGAGGCTGGCGAGGCAGATCCCGAGGCTGGAGATCGACGTGACGCGGAGGAGGTGGTCCTCGTGGAGGTGGCGGCGGGAGAGGGCGGCCGCCTGGCGGTAGAGCGGCTCGGCTTCGGACCAGCGCTGCTCCCGGGCGAGGGTGTTGGCGAGGTGGTTCAGGGGGGCGATCAGGTCGGGGTGCTCGTCGCCCAGATGTCGGTTCCAGAAGGCGAGGGACCTCCGGAACGCGGCGATCGCGTCCTCCGTCCGGTCGAGCTTGGCCAGGGTCGAGGCCCAGTTCTCGTACGCGATCCACGTCGTCGGCGCCTCGTCACCCTGCGCGACCCGCGTCGACTCGTAGGCGCGGCGGGCGTGGTCCTCCGCCTCCTCGATGCGCCCCTGGGAGCTGTACAGCACGGCGAGCGAGTTCAGGCGCTGGGGGAGCACGCCGAGCCGCCGGGCGCGCTCGACCCCGCCGACCAGGAGCTCCTCCGCCTCGTCCAGCTTCCGCTGCCGCACGAGGTTCTGCGCGAGCGCCTCCTCGGCCCGGAACGCCTGCGCGCTCTCCCGTCCGAACAGGCGGGCCGCGTCGCGGAAGAGGCTGCGGTGATGCTGCTCCGCCTCGGCGTCGCGTCCCTGCCGGTCGAGCAGGAGCGCCAGGTGTCCGCGCGCGATGAGGGTCTCGCCGTGCGTCGGCCCGCGGCCGCGCTCCAATCGCGCGATCCGTTCGCGGTCGAGCGCGACCGCCTCGTCGAGGCGCTCGCCCGTCACGAGGAGCCGCGCGAGCACCTCGAGCGCCTCGAGCGTCGCGTCGTGCGCCGGACCGGCGTTCTCCTCCAACGCCGCGATGTCGGCCCGCAGCCTCTCCTCGGCCGCGTCGCCCCGTCCGGCCGCCGACAGCTCCTCGGCGTACGCGATCGAGGCCCGGCGCGTCGTGACGTGCGCCTCGCCGAGCGTCGCGGCGCAGCGATCGAGGAGGTCCCGGTCGTCCGCCCTCCGCTGCTCCGTCCCGTCGAGCTCGGCGACCGCCCGCTCGACCTCCGCCTCCAGCGTCTCCGGCGCGGAGGGTCCGGCCGCGGCGCGCAGGAGTTCGACCGCCCGGTCGAGCTGGGCGATCCCGTCCGCCCCCCGGCCGAGGTGGAGGTACGTCTCGCCGATCGCGCGCCGGAGGGTCGCCTCGACCTCGGGCGGGTGGTCCTCGCCGAGCTCGTTCACCGCCTGGTCGAGGAGCGACGCGACCGTGACGTCGACGCCTTCGCGGTACGGGCTGGCCGAGGTGAGGACGTCGCGCATCAGGGCGAGGACCGACCTCGCCTTGTCGCGCTCGACGCGGGTCCGCTCGAGACCGACGAGGATCGCGGTGACGCTGACCGCCAGCAGGAGCGCCGCCGCCGCGAGCCCGCCGACGAGCCCGCGGTGCCGGCGTGCGAGCTTCGAGAGGTGGTACCCGAGGCTCGGCGGACGGGCGACGATCGGCTCGTGACGACGGAACCGGCGCAGGTCCGCCGCCAGCTCCGAGACCGACGGGTAGCGGCGGTCGCGGTCCTTCGCGAGCGCGTGCATCGCGATCGTGTCGAGGTCGTCGTCGATCGAACGGTCGTGCGAGCTCGGCGGCGGCGGCTCCTCCTCGCGGACCCGGCGCGCCGCGACGGTCGGCGGGTCGTCGCCGACGTCGAGCGGCAGGCGGCCGACGAGGAGCTCGTACAGCAGCACGCCGATCGCGTAGACGTCGGTCCGGACGTCGATCTCGGCCGGATCTCCTTCGACCTGCTCCGGGCTCATGTACGGCAGCGTCCCGATCGCGAGGCCCGGGAGCGTCACGCCGCCCCGGCCCGAGGCGGAGGTGGCGCGCGCGATGCCGAAGTCGAGGACGCGCACGCGCGGCGCGGCGTCGCCGGCGCCGGAGACCAGGAGGTTCGCCGGCTTCAGGTCGCGGTGGATCACGCCGCGCTGGTGCGCGTACTGCACCGCGTCGCAGACGTCGAGCAGGAGCGTCAGCCGTTCCTCGAGCGGTCGGTCCGCCGCGAACCGGTTCAGCGGGACGCCGTCGACCCGCTCCATCGCGAACCACGGGACGGCGAGCCCCTCTCCGCGCGACGCCTCTCCGTCGAGGACGCCCGCGTCGAAGATCGACGCGATCCCCGGGTGCTGGAGGCGTCCCAGGATCTCGATCTCCGCGTGGAACCGCTGGATCGTCCGTTCGGAGACGACGCTCGGGCGGAGGATCTTCAGCGCGACCGTCCGCTCCGGCTGCTCCTGGAACGCCTCGTACACGAGCCCCATGCCGCCCTCGCCGAGCACGTTCCCCAGCCGGTACGGACCGACGCGGTGGAGCCGGTGGAGCGGCGTCGCGTCGTCCTCCTCGGCGACGCCGGACGTGAGCGGTCGATCGAGCCCCGTCGGCGCGCTCTCCGACGCGGCCAGGAGGGAGCGGACGCGCTCCCGGACGGCCGGCTCGGCGGCGAGCAGGCGTCGTTCGCGCTCGTCCGGCGACGCTTCGAGACAGTCGGCCAGCAGCTCCTTGACGAGCGGCCAGACCCGGGAGTCCTCGCGCGCCCCGCGCGGGTCAGTCCGCGGCGCCATGGCCCCGCGCGTCCGCGGCGTCGGTCCCGCCGGGGGCGAGCCGCTCGGAGAGCCACGCCCGCGCGCACGCCCACTCCCGCTTCACCGTGCGGTCGGAGAGGGAGAGGACCTGCGCCGTCTCCCGCACCGAGAGGCCGCCGAACGTGCGGAGCAGGACGACCCGCGCCAGGCGGGGATCGAACCGCTCCAGGTCGGAGAGCGCCTCGTCGAGGCCGAGCACGTCGACCTCCTCGTCCGGGCCGTGCGCGGGGGCCGCGTCGAGCGCCGCGTCGATCGGCACCCGCTCGCGCCCCGCGCCGTGGCGAAGGCGCCGGCGGCGTCGCGCCCGGTCGATCAGGATCCGTCGCATCGCCTCCGCGGCGGCGCCGAAGAAGTGCGCCCGATTCTCGAAGTCCGGCTCGCCGCCGCCGACCATGCGGAGGTACGCCTCGTGCACGAGCTCGGTCGGGCGGACCGTCGGGAGGCCGCCCTCGCGCCGGAGACGGCTGCGCGCCAGTCCACGCAACTCGTCGTAGACCAACGGGATGAGGCTCTCGTTCGCGCCCGCCTCCCCCTCCCGGATCGCGAGGAGGAGACGAGTGATCTGTTGCTGGGTGACCGGCACGGGACTCTCCGGGGCGGGGATGGGGACCGCCGTTCGGACGGGTCATTGTCGCACGAGATCGGCGTGCGCGCCAATCGAGGGGAGCGAGGAGCGGCAGATCCTCCGTCGGGCGTCCGACGTTCGAGGCCGGCCGGCGGGAGCGTTGACCGGAGCGGGAGGCGGCCGTCATACTCGGGCGAGGGGAGGATCGCACGGGGGCGTCTGCCGGCATGCCCGTTCCGCTCGTCCTGCTCGCGACGCTGCTCTCCTCGCCGCCCGGCGTCGGTTTCGTCGATCTCGGCGCGGGTCGTTTCGTCGCCGCCGGAGCGGACCGGAGCGTCGTGGTCGGTCCGGAGGGGATCGACGTCGTCCTCGCGCCGGACGGAGCCGCGGGGATCGGCCGGGCGGTCCCCACGCGGCCTCCGCGCCGGCTCGTCGTCCGCTGGGACCGGCCGGGGCGCGAGGCGCGCGGCGAGGCGGCGCTGCCGGGCGCGGTCCACCTCTTGCGTGGGGCGGACCCGGCGGCCTGGCGGCGCGACCTCCCTCACCACGGGCGGGTCCGCGTGGACGAGGTCCTCGACGGCGTCGCCCTGGTCGCGAGCCTCTCTCCCGGCGGCGTCGCGCTCGACCCGTCGGTCGACGCGCGGGCGGCGTGCGGCGCGATCCGCCTCCGCCTCGACGGCGCCGACGAGATCGCGCTCGACCGTGAGGGTCGTCTCGTCGCCTCCGTCGGGGATCGGCGGGTCGTCCTGGCGCCGCCGTCCGCCTCCCTCGGGACGCCGGGCGGCGGGGCGCGCGCGCTCCCGAGCCGGTTCGAGCGCGGTCTCGACGGCGGCTGGTCGGTCCGCTGGGCGGAGAGCGGGCGGCCCGCGTCGCCGCCCCGGCCGATCGGCGGCGGCGCCGTCCTTCGGACCTCGACCCTGATCGGCGGCTCGGCGGGCGGCGTCGACGACGCGCTGGACGTCCCGGCGGTCGCGGTCGACGACGGGCCCGAGGGGCCCCGATCGATCGTCGTCGGGAGCACGACGTCGCTCGACTTCCCGGTCACGCCGGGCGCGTTCGACGTCGTCGCGGGCGGGGGCGGGACGTTCGACGTGTTCGTCGCCGCGCTCGGTCCGGACGGGACGCTCGAGTGGGCGACCTTCCTCGGCGGCCGCGGCGACGACCTCGGGTACGGCGTCGCGGTCGGTCCGGACGGCGACGTGGCGCTGACCGGGGCGACCGTCTCGCCCGACTTCCCGGTCACGCCGCAGGCGTTCGACGCGACGCACGGCGGCGCGGCGGCGACGTGCCGCGTGGCGGAGGAGCAGCCGTTCGACGCGTTCGTGAGCGTCCTCGCGGCGGACGGCGCGTCGCTGCTCTACTCGACGTTCCTCGGCGGCGCGCTCGTCGACGC
>JBICIB010000959.1:0-3496 GCA_043101415.1 Planctomycetota bacterium JB042
CTCTCCGCCGACGGCGCCCCGCTGACCGTCAAGGTCGAGGGGGAGGACGGCACGAGCCTCGTCGTGAAGCAGCTCCCCGACGGGGACGAGGTCGCCCGGGCCCGGGCCCTCCACGCTCAGGCGGCGACGGCCGCGGCGGACTCTCCGGCGGCGGCCCGCCCGGTCGGGTTCGCCGTCGAGGACGGCCGCGCTTTCGTCGTCCGTCCGTTCGTCGAGGGGGTCTCCCTCGCCGCGATCCTCGCCACGCTGAAGGCGGAGGAGGTCCCGCCCGACGCCCCGACCTGGCGGCTCGCGGCCGGCGCGCGCGGCGGCGGCGCGAACGTCACCGGGGCGAAGATGGTCTGCCGGATCGGCCAGTACGCGGCGCAGGCCCTCGTCGACGTCCACGCGCGCGGCGCCGTCCACGGGGCGCTGAAGCCGGAGAACCTGATCTGCGACGACACGGTCAAGCCGACCGTGACCGACTTCGGCTGCGGCCATCCGCGCCCGCCGTACGACGCCCCCGAGGTCGTCTCCGCGACCGACCGGGCGACGGCGCGCGACGCGCTCGCCGATCTGTACGCGCTCGGGGCGGTCCTCCACGAGTCGCTCACCCGCCAGGCGCTGTTCGAGGGGGACGCCGCGGCCGTCGAGCAGGCGACGCTCTCCCGGAAGCCGATCTCTCCGCTCAAGCTGAACTTCAAGGCGAGCAAGGAGATGACGACGATCACCCTCGCGCTCCTCGAGAAGTCCCCGGGCGACCGGTACGCCTCCGCCGCCGAGCTGAAGGCGGACCTCGACCGCTACCACACGAACGAGCCGATCGAGCGGAAGCCGAAGGGGCTGCTGAAGCGCCTCTTCGGCTGAGCCTCGCCGGCGGGCCCGATTCCGAGGCAGGCGGGGGGCCGCGTCGAAGTCGTCACCCGCGGCGCGCGGCGCCGCCCGATTCCTCGGCGAGGCGTCGCGCCTTGAAGCCGCGGCCCCACTCCTGCATGCGAACGAGGATCCCCTCGAGGGACCTCCCGAGTTCCGTGAGCTCGTACTCGACCCGCGGCGGCACCTCGGCGTACACGTGCCGCGTGAGCACCCCGTCCGCCTCCAGCTCGCGCAGCTGCAGCGCGATCATCCGCTCCGTCGCGTTCGGAGTGAGCCGCCGCAGTTCGCCGAACCGCTTCCGCCCGGCGAGGAGATGACAGACGAGGACCGGCTTCCACCGCCCGCCGACGACGCTCAGGGTCGCCTCGACGTCACAGCCGGTCCTCCAGTCGTACTTGCGAGCCATGTCGACTCCTCGGTTCACGAGAACCCTGCCCCGGAATCCTCCATTACTTACAAAAATGTGCGTACTTGTCCATTGTTCCCCAACGGCTACGCTCCCGTCGTCGCATCGACCGCTCGCCGATCTCGGAGCACCGTCATGAGAGCCATCGGACTTCGCCGCTACCTCCCCGTCGCCGACGAGTCGTCCCTCCTCGACCTCGATCTCCCGAAGCCTCGCGCCGAGGGTCACGACCTCCTCGTCGCGGTGCGAGCCGTCTCGGTCAATCCCGTGGACACCAAGGTCCGGGCGCCGAAGGAGGGGACGGAGGATCCCCCGCGCATCCTCGGCTGGGACGCGGCGGGAGTCGTCGAAGCCGTCGGCCCGGACGTCACCCTCTTCCGCCCCGGCGACGAGGTCTTCTACGCCGGCAGCATCACCCGACCGGGGGCGAACAGCGAGTTCCACCTCGTCGACGAGCGCATCGTGGGACGGAAGCCGAAGAGCGCGAGCTTCGCGGAGGCCGCGGCCCTCCCGCTGACCGGGATCACGGCCTGGGAGGCGCTGTTCGACCGCATGGCGATCCCTCGCGACGGCGGCGCGGAGGGGAGCTCCCTGCTCGTCCTCGGCGGCGCGGGCGGCGTCGGCTCGATCGCGATCCAGATCGCCAAGCGGATCGCGAAGATGCGGGTGATCGCCACGGCCTCGCGCGAGGAGTCCCGCCGATGGTGCCTCGAGCTCGGCGCGGACCACGTGGTCGACCACCACGGAGACGTTCCGGCGCAGCTCGCGGCGATCGGCCTCGCGGAGGTCGACCGCGTCTTCTGCCTGCACGACACGGACGGCCACTGGGAGACGATGACGGCGGTCGTCGCGCCGCAGGGGCACGTCTGCTCGATCGTCGAGACGACCGGTCCGGTCGATCTCGGGGCGCTGAAGGCGAAGAGCGCGACGTTCTCGTGGGAGTTCATGTTCACCCGGTCGATGTTCGGCACGGACGACATGATCGAGCAGCACCACCTGCTCGAGGAGATCTCCGCCCTCGTCGATGCCGGGCGGCTGCGCACCACGAGCGCCGAGGTCCTCGGACCGATCGACGCGGCGAACCTCAGGGAAGCGCACGCCCGCATCGAGACCGGGCGCACGATCGGGAAACTCGTGCTGGAGGGGTGGTCGTGAGCGGGCGCCGCGCCCGCCCGAGAGCTACGCGTCGCGCAGCGAGACCGCGGGGTCGAGGGCGGCGGCGCGGTTCGCGGCCGGGAGCCCCGCGAACGTCCCGACCATCACGAGGACGCCGAGGCCGACCGACAGGACGGTGACGTCGGCGCGCGGCTCGATCCGGACCGTGTCGCCGAGCTGCAGCGGGCCGAGCGCGAGCACCGCGAACATCCCGAGCGCAACGCCGAGCCCTCCCCCGCCGAGGCAGAGGGCGAGCGACTCGATCAGGACCTGTCCCCGCACCCGTCCCGACGTCGCGCCGAGCGCCTTGCGGAGCCCGATCTCGCTGGTCCGCTCGGCAACCGTGATCCCGACCACGTTCGCGGCGCCGAGACAGCCGAGCACCAGCGCGACGCCGGCGATCGTCAGGATCAGCCACTCGAGCCCGCGCGACACGGCGTTCACCTGCTCGATGAACCCGGTCTGCTCCTCGACCGACAGGATCGACTCGTCGTCCGGGTCGAAGCTGTAGAGGCTGCCGATCGCGTCCCGCATCTCGCCGATCGCCTCCCGCGCGAGGTCCGGCCGGACCGGCTGCACGGAGATCCACTCGACGTTGCGCCCCCCCCGGTCGCCGAGGGTCAGCGCCGCGGTGTACGGGATGTAGAACGAGTACGCGAACGCCTCCGGGTCGTTCACGACCCCGATGATCTCGAAGCGCCGCCCGCTCGACTCGACCCACTGGCCGAGCGGCGAGCCCTCGGGGAAGAGCCCCTCCGCCAGCGGCACGTTCAGCACCGCGACCCGCAGGCGACCCTCCTCGTCGCGGCGCGTGAACCACCGTCCGTCGACGACGTCGAGCCGCGCCACGTCGACGTACTCGTGGCCGACCCCCATCACCCGGGCCCACGGCCACGAGCGGCTCGGACCGAAGACCGCGCCCCCCATCCCCGGGCTCGTCCCCGCCGCCATCTTCCCGACCGACGGACACGCCTCGCGGATCGAGTCGAGGTCGTCGTACCGGATCTGGATCTTCCGTCCCCGGTTCGACCCGCCGGGCCCCCACGACCGGGCCGGCTTCACCTTGATCTGCGTCGTGCC
>JBICIB010000960.1:0-2900 GCA_043101415.1 Planctomycetota bacterium JB042
CGTCGCCAACCTCGACCCGAAGAAGGGGCACCGCGTCCTGGCGGAGGCGGCGCGCCGCGTCCTCGCGGAGCGGGACGACGTCCGGTTCGTCTGCGCCGGCAAGGGGGAGCGCGCCGAGCTCGACGCGCTCCTCGACGCCGCCGGCGTGGCGCGCGACCGGTTCGTCCATCTCGGCTTCCACGACGACGTGCCGCGCCTCCTCCGGACGCTCGACGTCTCGATCTGCGCGTCGACCAAGGGGGAAGGGCTGACCGGCTCGATCCGGGAATCGCTCGCGATGGGCGTCCCCGTCGTCTCGACCGCCGTCGCCGGGAACGTCGAGATCGTGAAGCACGGCCAGACGGGGCTGCTCGTCCCGCCGCGCGACCCGGACGCGCTCGCCGCGGCGATCCTCGAGACGCTCGCCGACCCGGACGCGGCGCGGGCGCGCGCCGAGGCCGGGGCGGCGCTGGTCCGCGGACGGTTCACCTCCGCGGCGCGCGCGGAGCGGATGGCGGAGCTGTACCGGGAGATCCGCACGTACCGTCGCGTGCGCGAGATGGAGGTCGACTCGATCCTCTACCCCGAGGTCTGAGCGCGGCCGATGCGCGTCTACTTCTCCACGGTCATCCGGTCCGCGCCGCCGCTCGAGGGGGGCGAACTGGTCGCGCTCGACTGGTCGACGAAGGAGATCGTCGCGCGCGTGCCGATCGCCCCGACCGACCCGGACGTCGACGACCCGAACCCGCGCGGCAACACGCGCGGCGGCCGCGGGATCGAGCTCCTCGGCGACGAGGTCGTCTGCGGCTCGTTCCACTCGCTGCACGTCTTCGACCGGGACCTCCGCCCGCGACGGAAGTTCAGCCACCCGCTGATGGTCTCGCTGCACGAGTCGGTGCCGGTCGGCGACGGGACGGTCTGGACGACCTCGACGGCGATCGACGCGGCGCTCCGGTTCGACCTCGCCGACGGGAAGCTCGTCGACGCGCGGTGGCCGCGGGAGATGCCGGGGATCGCGGCCGAGCTCGGGGTCACTCCTCTCGAGATCGACAAGGGCGCGGACAACCGCGGCCGGTTCCTCGGGTCGGAGCACGCCCGCCACCCCCACCACCTCCACCTGAACGCGGTCACGATCGTCGACGGCCGGCTGCACGCGCTCTTCTCGAAGCACGGCGTCGTCGCCGACCTCGACCGGGACCGGATCGCGGCGCGGGACAAGGCACTGAAGGGGTCGCACAACCTGACCCGCGGGGAGGACGGGAACGTCCGGGTCAGCCACACCGTCGACCGCGGGGTGGCGACGTTCGACCTCGCGGAGGGGCGGAGGGTCGGGCGGCTGTCGTTCGCGGACGACGCGGGCGTGCGCCGCCTGCTGCGCGGCGCCGACCGCGTCTACAAGGTGCGGAAGTGGCTCGAGAAGCGCGGCCTCCACACGCGCACGCCGCCGCGGCCGGCGTTCGTCCGCGGGCTCGCGTGTCGCGGCGGGCGGCTGTTCGTCGGCATCTCGCCGGCCACGATCCTCGAGATCGACGAGGCGTCGGGAGAGGTCGTCGACCGGTTCACGTACAGCCGCGACGTCAAGTGCTGCGTCCACGGCCTCGAGGTGGCGGAGTGACGCTCGACGTCCTGTTCGCGCCGCTCTACGCCCGGAACCCGTACCAGTCGCGGCTCGCGCTCGAGCTCGGACGCCTCGGGTACGCGGTGCGCGGCGCGGAGACGACCGGCACCGAGGCGGTCACGCTCGACGCCGCGATCGCCGGCCGGAGGCCCGACCTCCTGCACCTCCACTGGCTCCATCCGTACTTCCTCGCCGGCGACGTCGTCCGGACCGCGTGGCGCGGCCGCGCGTTCCTCTCCGGCCTGCGGCGGCTGCGCGCCGCGGGGACGCCGATCGTCTGGACCGCCCACAACCTCCGGAACCACGAGGGACGGTTCCCGCGGCTCGACCGCCGCGTCACGGCCGGCGCGGCGCGGCTCGCCGACGCGATCGTGGCGCACGGAGAGGCCGCCCGGACCGCGGTGGCGCGCGCGCTCGGCGAGGATCTGACCGAAAGGATCCACGTCGTCCCGCACGCCCACTACATCGACGACTACCCGAACGCGATCGGCCGGTCGGCGGCGCGGCGTGCGCTCGGCCTCGACGAGGGACGGTTCGTCTTCCTCTTCCTCGGCCGCGTGCGCGCGTACAAGGGGGTCTTCGAGCTGCTCGACGCGTTCCGCGACGCGCCCCTCCCGCCGGGGACCGAGCTGGTCGTCGCCGGCAAGACGACCGGCGACCGCGAGCGCATCCGGCTGAAGCGGCGCTGCAAGAAGGCGGACGGCGTGACCCTCCACTACGGCCACGTCGAGGACGCGCGGCTGCAGGAGTTCTTCGCCGCCGCCGACGTCTGCGTGCTGCCGTACCGCGACGTGCTGACGTCCGGGGCCGCGGTCCTCGCGATGTCGTTCGGGAAGCCGATCGTCGCGCCGGCCGTCGGCGGCCTGACGGAGGTCCTCGACGACGGCGGCGCGTGGCTGGTCGACCCGGAACGGCCCGGCGCGCTCGGGGAGGCGCTCGTCGCCGCGGCGGGGACGGGGCCGGAGCGGCTGGCCGCCATGGGCGCCCGCAACCGCCGCCGCGCCGAGGAGTGGAGCCCGTCCCGCATCGCCGCGATGCACGCGGAGGTCTACGAGGCCGCCCGCGCCGCGGCCTCCGGACGGCGCGCCGCCGCCTCCTCGTAGACCTCGAGGTGCCGGTCGACGGTCCGCGCCAACGAGAACTCCTCGGCGAGCCGCCGGATCGCCTCGTCCTCGCCGCCGTCCGCCGCGTCGAGCGCCGCCGTCGCGGCCGCGGCGAGGGCCTCCGGCTGGTACGGCGCGAACGTCGCGAACGCGTCCGGCGAGACCGCGCGGTACTCGTCGAACTGCGGCAGCGCGGGGAC
>JBICIB010000961.1:0-6392 GCA_043101415.1 Planctomycetota bacterium JB042
AACGACGGGAACGCGTCCATCCAGAGGAAGTCGGTCGGGCCGAAGAAATCGCCGACCGCCTGGACCCGGCTCGAGAACGAGAGGTTCCCGCCCGTCGTCCCCTCGAGGACGAACGCCTCGCCGCCGAGCTCGACCGCTCCGACCCCGCCGGAGGTGCCGAGGAACGCCGCCAGATGCCCGCCGGCCGACCCGCCGAACACGCCGAACCGCTCCGGGTCGAGCCCGTACGTCGCGGCGTTCGCGCGCAGCCACCGGACCGCGCCCTTCACGTCGTGGATCTGCGCGGGCCACTTCGCCTGGCACGAGAGGCGGTACTCGAAGCTCGCCAACGCGAACCCGGACTGCAGCAGGAAGAGCCCGCCGGGGTTCTCCTTCGACCCCGCCTTCCAGCCGCCGCCGTGGACGTGGACGACCAACGGCAGCGGGGCGGGGACGCCGTTCGGGACGTACAGGTCGAGCTCGAGGCTCTCCGTCCCCTGCTCGGTCGGGACGACCGCGAACGTGAGGTCGGAGTGCTTGGTGAAGAGCTGCGCGCTCGCCGGGGGAGCGGACAGCGCGGCGGCGAACGCGACGAGCGGCAGGAGCGGGACGGACGGAGCGAGGCGAGGACGCACGGTGTGGATCTCCGGGGGAACGAGGGACGCGGGCAGGCGCCGCCGTCGGGGCGGCGGCCCCCGGAGGAACCGACGCGACGGCCGGAGGTGGCGGCCCGATCCGATTCGATTCGGCCCGATTCGATCCGGTCCGCTCCCGAGGTCCGGCGCTCCTCCCCCGGGCCGCGCCGTCACGGGACGGTGAACGCCACTCCGTTCGTGTTCGCGAACCCGCCCGCGCCGCCCGCGTCGGCGACGAACGCCTGGACCGCGAACCGGCCCGGCGGCGCGCCGGCGGGGATCGCGGCGGAGAACGCGAGCTGCCCCGCGCCCGCGCCGCTCCCGGTCGCCGGGAACGGCCCGACGAGCGGGGAGAGCGGCGGCTGGACCAGGAGGTCGCATCCGAACCCCATCGGGAGCGCCGCCGCCCCCGGCCCGACGACGAGGAAGACCGGCGCGCCGCCGAGCGTCTGGTCGACGGCCACCGACGCCGTCCCCCCCACCGCCGGGCTCCCCAGCACCTCGAGCGACGGGACGACGCCGCCGGTCCCGGCGCACCCGTCCCCGAACGGCAGGAACGGTCGCTGGCGCCAGACCTCCGTCGACGCGCACCGCGCCGCGACGACGTCCTTCTTCCCGTCGCCGTCGACGTCGAACTCGGCGACGTCGTGCGTCCCCTTCATCCGGTCCGGCGGGATCGCCCGCAGCTCCTCGACGAACGTCACGTTCGGGACGTCGCCGCGGTTCCGGTAGACGTGCATCCGCCGGAAGCAACCGGGGACGTCGACGTCCATGTCGGTGATCAGCACGTCCGGGAGGCCGTCGTCGTCGAGGTCGGTCGCGTACGAGTTGCCGCCGAAGTCGAAGCCGAGGAACGGGAACTGGAGCTCGAGGAAAGTCGCCTGCCCGAGCGCGTCGTTCCCCTGGTTCAGGAGGTACCGGTCGGTGTTGTTGTCGGTGACGATCAGGTCCTCGCGGCCGTCGGCGTTCAGGTCGCCCGTCGACACGGAGTAGCCGTTCTTCGGAAACGCGTAGACGACGTCGTAGAGGTTGAACGTCCCGACCTGGTTCGGGTCGTTGTACGCGACCGCGATGTGGAGCGGGTTCAGGTTCGACGACTGCTTCACGAGGTCGTTCGCGCCGTCGCCGTTCATGTCCGCCACCGCCCCCGCCGCGCCGTACGCGGACTGGGCCATGGGCGGGGTGAGCGCGGTCGTCGTCACGTCGGTGAAGAACCCGAACCCGTCGTTCGCGAGTAGGCGGTTCTGGTAGTCGACCGTGCCGGTCCACGGCGGCGACTCCGACTTGTCGAAGTCGGTGAACCAGAGGTCGGGGGCGCCGTCGCCGGTGACGTCCCCCGCCGACACCGAGGCGAAGAGCGGGCCGACCGTCGGATGCATCGACGGGACGCGCGCGTCCTCGTACCGCAGCCCGGTCCAGGCGCCGCCGCTCGCGCCGAGGTTCACGTAGACCCGCGGGTGCGTCAGGTGCTTCGCCTCGTTCAGCCCGAACGCCACCGCGGTCACCACGTCGAGGAGCCCGTCCCCGTCGACGTCGACGATCGTCACGTCCCGGTCGCGGGTCGGGGTCAGGAACCCCTGGTCCCCGGCGACGTCGGACGCGCTGGCGAGCGCGGCCGTCCGGTCGACGAGCACCCCGTCGATCGCCTGCCCGTCCGCGGTCCCCTCGTTCACGAACAGGACGTTCGGGAGGGCGGCGAGCGTGTACGCCCCCTTCCGGGCGACGACGAGGTCGAGGTCGCCGTCGAGGTCGAGGTCCCCGAAGGCGAGGCTCCGCTCGGCGGTGTCGGCCGTGCTCGTCGTCGGCGGGTTCGAGCCGAGTCGGGCCGCGGTCTCGTCGTCGAAGACGATCCACGGGTCGGAGGCGACGAGGGACGGCGCGAGCAACGGGGCCGCCGCGAGGGCGGCCAGGACGGGAGAGCTCCGCATGGTTCCGGCCTTTCGGGATCAGCGGCTCCCCCCATCGTACCGGCCGGACCTTCCGCGGGGCCCGTCGGCCGCACGGTCACCCGGCCGCCTCGACCGCCGCCTCGAACGCCTTCCTCAGCGCCTCCAGCGCGCCGGAGACGTCGCCCCACAGCGCGATCCACCGCTCGCTCCGGTCCCGCGGGTCGGTCGCGCACGGGTCGTCCTCGATCAGGGCGCACGCCGCGTCACGGAGCTCCTGGAGCTCCTCCATCGCCTTCACCACCTTCTTCACGAACGCCTTCGGGAGCTCGTCCTCTTGCTGCGCGATCGGGCCCTCGACGAGGAGCTCCACGAGGCCGGCGGCGGCGGCGATCTCCTCCTTCGCGGCCTGGGGATCCGACTCGACCCCCGCCCAGCCGGCGAGGACCCGCATGCGGGCGATCGACAGGCTCATCGCGCCGAGGGCCATCCCGTCGAGCGGCGCCACCGCGCCGTGGTCCTGCGCGTCCTCGTCGAAGAGGGTCCCCACGAACCGCGGCCCGTCGCCGTCGTCGACGACCTCGCCGGCGGCGTCCGTCGACTCGTTCTGCTCCTCGGCGACCGCCCCGCCGGCGTCCGCCTCGATCTGCGTCCCCGCGTGCGGGCCGCCGAGGACGACCCACGTCTCCGCGAACGCCGCGACCGGGAGGAGCGCGAGGCCGAGCGCGGCCGCGCGGATGGGGTTCCGGAGTCGGAGCGGGATCACGGGGCACCTCCTTCGAGCAGGCCGGACTTCTTCAACGCCTTCACCACCGACCGCGCCTTCGCGCTCGCCTTCGCGAGCGCCCGGCGGCCGGACTTCACGACCTGGGACCGCGCCTTCGGCCCGGACGGCGGGTCGGCGGCGGCGAGCTTCGCGACGGCCTCCCCCGCCTTCGCGAGCCGCTCCTGCACCTTCTCGATCCGCTGCAGGAGCTTCTTCGCCTTCTTCGGCGGCAGCTCCCCCTTCGCCTCGAGGAAGGCCGCGTACCCGGCGATCTGGAACAGGGCGACCGTCGCCGCCTCCAGGTCGACCCCGGCCGCGGGTCCGGCGAGCGGCCGGCCGAGCGCGCGGAAGAGCGCGGACTGCAGGTCGCCGGCCCACTTCGCGGGCGACGGAGCCGCGCCGACCGGGACGAGCGGTCCGTGGGCCTTCTTCCCGAGGCGCGTCACCCCGAGGATCGTCCCCTCGAGCCGGAGCTTCCCGCCCTTCTCGATCACGACTCCGCTCGCGCAGGTCTCGGGGTTCCCCGGCGGGGTCGCGACTCCGCTCTCCGGCGCGACGTGCACCACGAGGCCGGCGAACGACCCGCCGGTCACGAGGTAGGACGTCGTCGGTCCGCCCCCCTCGCGCGCGGGGGTCGGCGCCCCGATCAGCAGGGTCAGGGCGATCGTCGGGACGAGCGTTCTCATGTCGGGCTCCCTTCGTCGACGGTGCGGCGAGGGTCTGCACAATCGGCGACGACGCAGGCCGGGGACACGGGAAACGAGGTCGTCACGCGGGCGGTTCAGAGCCCGCGCAGGCGCTCCTCCACGTCGGCGGCCGAGACCGGACGGCGGGCGAGATCCCGCCACGGGTCGTCCCGCTGCCCGAGGCGGCGGAGGATGTTCTTCACCGTGTACGTCCTCGCGTGGGCGGGTCGAGGTCGAACAGCAGGCGATCCGGACGGTCGAGGGCGTCGGTCCGGGAGAGCCAGACGTGCGGCGTGATGCACCCCTGCTGCCGAAGGAAGACGAGCGTCGCCGCCTCGCCGCACACGACGACGTCCTGCTCGCCCTCTTCCGTCTCGACCGTCGCCGTCTCGACCCAGTCCGGGAAGTGCCCCGGAGCCCGCTTCTGGAAGAACCCCCGGGCGCCGATCCCGTCGGGGAAGCGGTGCATGGAGAGCGGGCGACGGCGCAGGTGCGGCAGCATCACCTCCGCGATCCGCTCGTCGTGGTCCATGAGGTCCCCCTTGGTGATCCCGTCGGCCGGGAAGAGCACCTTCTCCTCGTTCGTCGTCTCGACCACGCGGTCGCCGATGCGTCGCTCGGTCACGGGAGCTCCGGTCGATGGGCCACGGCGCCCCCGGTTGTAGCAGCCTCGGGGCGCACGGCACGCCGGCTGGTAGGTTGGGGCCCCCGGGAGCGACCAGGCATCGCCCTCGGACACGAGCCACGGAGACGCCGCGAGACGAAGGCCCGATGCCGCCCGACCGCTGGGATCGACTGGAGGCGATCTTCCACGACGCGCTGGAGCGCCGCGCGGAGGAGCGGGACGCGTTCGTGGAGGCGGCGAGCGGCGGCGACCGAGGCCTCGCCGAAGAGGTGCGGCGGATGCTGGCCGCCGACGCCGACGCCGAGGGACTGGTCGCGCCGTCGCCCGGCGCGCTCGCGCGAAAGATCGCCACCTCGGCCGTGCTCGAGGTCGGCGAGCGGCTCGGCGCCTGGCGCGTCGTCCGCCCGATCGCCTCCGGCGGGATGGGCTCCGTCTTCCTGGCGGAGCGGGACGACCGGCGCTTCGAGCAGCGGGTCGCGATCAAGGTGATCCGGCGGGAGCTCGTCGCCGAGGGGACGACGGAGCGGTTCCGTCGCGAGCGCCGTCTCCTCGCCCGGCTCCGCCACCCGAACGTCGCGCGGCTCCTCGACGGCGGCGAGACGGACGACGGCCGCCCGTACCTCGTGATGGAGCACGTCGACGGCGAGCCGATCGACGCGTACTGCGACGGCCGGCGCCTCGCGATCGAGCGGAGGATCGAGCTGTTCCGCGACGTCTGCGCCGCCGTCGACGAGGCGCACCGGAACCTCGTCGTCCACCGCGACCTGAAGCCGTCGAACATCCTGGTCACCGCCGACGGCACGCCGAAGCTCCTCGACTTCGGGATCGCCAAGCTCCTCGAGGAACCGGACGACCTCGAGCCCGACCTGACCCGGACCGGCAATCGGCCGATGACCCCCGGCTACGCCAGTCCCGAGCAGGTCCGCGCCGAGCCGACGACCACGGCGACCGACGTCTACTCGCTCGGCGTCGTGCTGTACGAGCTGCTGACCGGGCAGCGGCCGTACGGCCCGACCGTCACCGGGGGGTACGAGCTGGAGCGGGCGATCTGCGAGACGACGCCGACGAGGCCGAGCGACGCCGTCGCCGCGCCGTCGGTCGGGTCGCCCGAGCGCCCGCCCGACGCGGCCGGCCGGCTCCGCTCCTCCCGCCCCGAGGCGCTCCGCCGCCGCCTCGCGGGCGACCTCGACAACATCGTGCTGCGCGCCATGCAGAAGGACCCCACGCGCCGCTACCCGTCGGCCGGCGCCCTCGGGGACGACCTCCGGCGCCACCTCCTCGACCTCCCCGTCGCGGCGCGCCCCGACTCGGTCGCCTACCGGGCCCGGAAGTTCGTGAAGCGGAACCGTCTCGCCGCCGCGATGATCGGCGTCGCCGCGACGGCGGTGATCGGCGGCACCGCCGGCGCCGTGCGCTGGGCGGTCGTCGCCGAACGGGAGCGCGAGCGGGCGGCGGAGGCGGCGGAGGGAGAGCGCCTGCAGTCGGACCGGTTCCGGGCCGTGAACGCGTTCCTCGGCGACCTCCTCTCCGCCGCGAGTCCGGCCGGGCTCGGCACCGACGTGCCGGTCGGCGCGGTCCTCGACCGGGCCGCGGCGCGGATCGACGACGAGCTCGACGACCCGTCGGTCGAGATGGACGTCCGCCTCACGATCGGACGGACGTACTCCGCGATCGGTCGCCACGCGGACGCGGCCCTCCACTTCGAGGCCGCCCTCGCGCTCGCCCGGCGCCACCTCCCCGCGGACGACCCGGCGCTCGTGCCGGTCCTCGACCTGCTCGCCGGCGAGCGGATCGACACCGGCGCGTACGACGAGG
>JBICIB010000962.1:0-3302 GCA_043101415.1 Planctomycetota bacterium JB042
GCCGGACCGGTCGGTCGGACCCGGCGTCGTGCACGACGACCCCGGCGCCGGGCGCGAAGTCGAAGAGGGGCGACGGGCCTTCGGGAAGGCGGACGAAGGAGTAGTTCCGGAGGCCCCAGATCAGCGCCACGGCGAGGAAGAGGAGGAGGAGCCGGCGGATCGGCGTGACGAACCGTCGGGGAGAACGCGGGGCGTCGGTCATCGGAGCGCCTCGTCGACCGCGCGGCGGAGGGCGGCGGCGGCGGCGCGGGGGTCGTCCGCGGCCGCGATCGCGCGCAAGACGGCGACCCCGACCGCGCCCGCATCGATCGCGAGCGCGGCGTTCGACGCGTCGATCCCGCCGAGCGCGACGACCGGCCGCCCGATCGTCCGCGCGAGCGCCGCGAACCGCTCGACGCCGCAAGGCTCCGGAGCGGCCGACGCCTTCGGGGTCGGGAAGAGCGGCGAGAGCGTGACGTAGTCGGACGCTTCGACGGCCGCCGGGTCGAGCGGATCGTGGGCCGAGTACCCGATCGCGAGCTCCGGCCCGACGCGGGCGCGCCACGCGGGCGGAGGGTCGTCCCGGAAGCCGAGGTGGACGGCGTGCGCGCCGGGGACCGCGCGGCCGGAGACGATCGCGACGCCCCCGCGCGCCCGGACGCGGCGGGCGAGCCGTTCGAGGTCGGCGTCCTCGAGGTCGCGTTCGCGCATCCAGACCGCCGTCGCGCCGCCGTCGAGGGCGGCGTCGGCGAGTCGCTCCAGGGCGGCGACGTCGCCCGACCCGGGGGTCACGCAGACGAGGCGCAGCCGCTCGGGTTCCAACGGCTCACTCCGAGCCGCCGTCGTCCGAGGGGTCGAGGCCATCGTCCCCGTCCTCTTCCTCGTCCCCCTCCGCGGCCTTGGCGTGGCCGTTCCCGTTCGGCTGGGCGAGCCCCTCGAGGAAGACGCCGTCGGTCGAGAGGTCCCCCTCGACCTCCTTCAGGTCGGCCGACTCCTCGACCACGATCGCGGTCGGCGAGAGGCGCTCCGAGCCGACGTTCCGGGCGGAGAGGGTCCGCAGCACGCGGTCCATGATCTCCCGGTTCTTCCCGCGGAGGACGACCATGCGGCGCGCGGTGACGAACCGGACGTGCCCCGCCCACTCCTTCACCGAGTAGACGACGTTCTGCGGGATCGCGCCGCGCGCGTTCTCCGAGAGGAGGCGGAGGATCTCCGACACGTCGATCCCCTCGGCGACCGCCTTCTCGATCGACGAGGCCGTCACCTTGTACCGGTAGACCGAGTCGGAGCTGGTCCGCTCGGCGAACCGGTCGAGCTTGGTGATCAGGTCGTACGTGTCCCCCTGCTCCGGGAAGAGGAGGACCTCGAAGTCGGGGTTGACCATCAGCGGCCGCCCCTGCGCGACGAGGTCGGCCGGGATCGAGCGGCCGAGGGCGCGGGCCCCGAGCGGCGTCAGGCGGACCGCGACCGGCGCCTCCCCCTTGAACGCGAGGTCGATGACGCCGAGGAGGTAGAGCCGCTCCTTCATCCAGTGGAAGAGCGACTGGGCGAGCCCCGCCGCGTCGCGCATCACCGCGGTCGGCGCGTACTGGTAGCGGTTCTGGAAGGCGTCGCGGACGTGGTCCTCCTCGAGCCTCGCGAGGTAGGCGTTCCGCGCCTGCGCGGGGAGCGCCTTCCCGGCGAGGAACGTCCCGACCTGCTGCGTCCCGAGCACCTCGAGGAGCTGGTCGCGCAGCTTCGGCGCGTGGAACATGTCGCCGTCCGAGAGCGGCTCGCGGTAGGCGTGGTCGAGGAGGATCTTCAACTTCCGCTCGAGCGGATCCTTCTCCCACTTCCTCCCCTTGACGGTGATGTGAAGGGTCCGGTCGTCCCGCCGCTCGACCAGCTTCTTCCCGACGCAGAAGTCGTAGATGTACTGGAACGAGTCGAACCCGGCGAACTCGGCCTTCTTGCTCAGGATGAACTGCTCGGTCAGCTTCTTGGTGACCGTGCGGTAGATCTGTCCGTTCAGGGTCAGGCGGACCCGGTTGTGCGAGACGAACGACAGGAAGTTCGAGATGTCCGAGATCAGGTCGACGCCGCAGGTCCGCACGTCGTCGACGTCGTGCGCCGGGTCCGGGCCGACCTCGCGCCGCCACGCCGCGACGACCTCGTCGAACAGGAGGATCGTGTCGTCGAAGTGGTTGATGCCGTACTCGCCGAGCGCGAGGTGGCGCACGGTGCCGAGGTGCGACGACTCGAGCGCGACCTTGATCCGGCGCCGGTCCCACTTGATCTCGCCGTCGCGCAGCCGGTCGTACAGCCCCTTCGGGCAGAAGCCGCCGGCCTCCCCCGCGACGAGCGCCACGACCGCCTGCATCTCGTCGTCGAGCGCGCGGATCCGGTGCGCGATCTCCGCGGGCGGACAGAGCCGCTGGATCGCCTCGTCGGCGTCCTTCGGCGGGCTCGGACGGACCAGCCGGGCGCCCACGTCCTCGAGGTCGAGGTTCCCCTGCCGCTTCAGCCACGAGCGCAGCGAGAAGAGGTCGGCGAGCTGGCACTCCTCGTCCCACAGGAACGCGGAGAGGACGTCGCCGAGGTCGCCGGGGACCGCGAACGCCAGCTCGCGCTTCTTGTTCGCCCCCTCCGGGAGCTGGAACACGAAGCCGCGCTTCTGCAGCGCGTTCAACGCGGCCTCGACCTCGTACTGGCTCATGTAGTTGAAGAGCCGCGAGTTCAGCACGTTCTCGCGCGTCACGGTGAACGCCGAGTCGCGGAGGAGGAACTTCAGGAGGTCGACGAGCTTCTTGGAGAGGAACTTCAGCCGCTTCCGGACCGACTCCTCGTCCGTCATGCGCGAGACGAGGCTCTCCACCAGCGCGTCCGACGTCCTCGGCGCGGGCTGGTGCCCGTTCCAGAACGAGTAGTACTCCGACAGTTCGTCCCGCGTGCGCTCGCGGAGCAGGAGCTCCAGGCTCGGCGCGCGCGTCCCTCTCGCGTCGCTCATCGTCCTCCGTCCGGCTCGGGAGGCGGTGTCATCTGGTCGACGTCCACGATCTCGTAGGAGTACCCCTGTTCGGTCAGGAAGAGCTGCCGATGGGTGGCGAACTCCGACTCCTTCGATTCGCGGGTCACCAGGCTGTAGAACCAGGCCGACGTGCCGTTCGACTTCGGGCGGAGGATCCGTCCGAGGCGCTGCGCCTCCTCCTGGCGCGATCCGAAGGTCCCGCTGACCTGGATCGCCACCGAGGCATCAGGCAGGTCGATTGCAAAGTTTCCCAACTTAGAGACCAGGAGGGGCGGAATCTCACCTTCTCGGAACGACTTGTAGAGCCGCTCCCGTT
>JBICIB010000963.1:0-10630 GCA_043101415.1 Planctomycetota bacterium JB042
CGGGGGCCCGTCGGTGCCGCCCGACACCGGTGGCGCTCTCCACGCCTTCGCCGAGCAGCAGGGGACGCCGTTCGAGCGGATCGCATCGCTGGGCCTGGTGGCGCCCCTGACGGTCGGGGCGTCGCCGACGGTGTGGGTCTCGGCGGAGCACGGGACGACGGTGGAGTACCTGGTCCACCTCCGCGCGCTGACGATCGACGACTGGGACTGGACGCTCTGGTTCGACGGGAACGACGTGACCTCGTCCGCGAAGGCGACCGAGAGCGTGATCTGGGACGACACGACGGAGGGCGGGTTCACGCACGACCGGTTGGTGAAGGTCGCCGTCGACCTCGACTCGATCGGCTTCGGGACGGTCGGCGACACGTTGACGATGGAGGTCGCGGCGACCCAGGGGACGCAGGTCGTGACCGCGTTCTCCGCGGCGGCGGTCGAGACGTCGGAGATCGACGAGGACGCATTGATCGAGCGGGTGAAGCCGGGTGTCGAGCGGTTCCTCCTCGCCGCGGGTGCGAGCGAGTCGGGCGGGAAGGTGACCTTCGCCACGCCGGCGGCGGACCTGGAGGACGCGGTGCGGGCGCTGGGCGAGTGTCTGGCGGCGACCGGACTGGTCGGCGGAAAGAGCGTGTCGTTCACGTCCAATGCAGGCTACTCCGTGATTGTGGGGCACAAGAGTGTCGACGGGGCCGCGGACGTCGCGATCGCCTTCGGCGGAGCCAACGACCACGGAAACGGAGAGGACGCGAAGGCGACCAACGACAATCCGGGTGGCGCGGCCGTCGCGGTCGGTGGGGACGGAGAGGACGATACCCCGGCCGGCGGCACCGGCGGCGGGGGCGCCACGGCGGAGACCTCGGGGGGCGGTCACGCGGTCGCCGTCGGGGGGAACGGAGGCCAGAACGGCCAGAAGGGCGGCAACGGAGGCGATGCGACCGCGAAGCCGAATGCCCCCGGACCGGGAGCCGCGTTCGGCGGCGACGGGGGGAACCCGGGCGGGAGCGACGAGCCGGGTGGCGGCGGAGGAGACGCGAAGCTCGGCGACCTACCCCTCGAGGGCGGCGACGGCGGCACCGGAAAGCACGGCACCGGAGGCTGGGTCTGGTCGGACTCCTCGGGGGGCGGCTCGCACCAGACGGGCCAGACGAAAGACAACACCGGGACGTAGATGATCGTCCGGTCCGGGCTTCCGAAGCCCGGACCCTTCACGCTCGTGCCCCCGAGAAGCGGAGCGGCGCGGGTGCCGGTCGCGGGGCGGCGCGTCGCTCCCGACGTGTTCTCGACCCCGTAGTGTCCGAAGACGACCGCGAGCCAAGAGCGACCCCCGTGGCCGACTGCGTTGTTGCACTTCACTTCCAACAATGCCGGAGGATGTCAGTCCGTTCGCGGGGCCGCGTGGGGATCCGGTCGGGCGCGCGCTCTCTTCCGAGTGATGGACACGGCGCCTGGCTCGACGTCAGCGCCCGCTGCCGCGGACCGGATGGTCGCCGCCGCCGCCGTCGTCCTCCCCGCGCTCACGGAGCAGCCGAGAGACCTCCTGCCGCAGCCGCCGCCGATCCTCGGCCCCGAGCGCCTCGACCAGCCGCCAGATCCGGACCGTGCGGACAAGCGCCTCCTCGTCGTCGATGTCGGCGAGCGCGCGCGCGAAGGTCCCGATCGGGATCTCGCTCCATGCCGAACGCCCGGCCCGCGGCGCCGCCGACCAGGTAGACGAGCTCGCGGATCGCGTCGGCGTCGCCGAGGTCGCGCTCTGCGGCGCCTCGCATCGCATCGCTGCGACGGGTCCGTGCCGATGGGGAGTGCGCGGGCCAGGGAAGACGAAGGGAGCGGATCATGGGGACGGTCGTTCGTTTCCGCGCGTCGGGCGTGGTTCTCGCGTGCGTGGCGGCGGTGTCGTGTCTGGCGGCACTGCAGGGAGAGCCGCCGGTGCCGCCGGCGAGCCTCGAGTTCCGGCGGCCGAGTGCGGTCGAGCCGCTGGCGGGGCCGGTGACGGTCGAGATCCGGGGCGAGGAGATCGACGTCTCGGCGGGAGTCACGGTCCAGGTGTTGCGCGACGGCGAGAACATCACGACGGGCGTGGTCCAGGGCATGACGGTGGTCGAGTCCGCGGACCCGGACGGGGACGGGCGGTACGAGACGTACCGACTGCAGGTCGACCTCGACTTCTCGGGCCAGTCGGTGCCGATCGACACCGGTGTCGCTCTCCACGCCTTCGCCGAGCAGCAGGGGATGCCGTTCGTGCGGATCGCGTCGCTGGGCCTGGTGGCGCCGTTGACGGTCGGGGCGTCGCCGACGGTGTGGGTTTCGCCGGAGCACGGGACGACGGTAGAGTACTTGGTCCACCTCCGCGGGCTGACGATCGGCGACTGGGAGTGGACGCTCCGGTTCGACGGGAACGACGTGACGTCGTCGGTGCAGGCGACCGAGAGCGTGGTCTGGGACGACACGACGGAGGCCGGGTTCACGAACGACCGGTTGGTGAAGGTCGCCGTCGACCTCGACTCGATCGGCTTCGGGACGGTCGGCGACTCGTTGACGATGGAGGTCGCCGCGACCCAGGGGACGCAGGTCGTGACCGCGCTCTCCGCGGCGCTGGTCGAGACGTCGGAGATCGACGAGGACGCGCTGATCGCTCAGGTGAAGCCGTGCGTCGAGCAGTTCCTCATCGACGCGGGTGCGAGCGAGTCGGGCGGGAAAGTGACCTTCTCCACGCCGGCGGCGGACTTGGAAGATGCGGTTCGAGAGCTGGGCGAGTGTCTGGCGGAGACCGGACTGGGCGGCGGAAAGAGCGTGTCGTTCACGGTCAACGGCCTGTACGTGGTCGTGGGGCACAAGAGCGCCAAAGGGGGGGACGTCACGATCGCCTTCGGCGGAGCCAACGACCACGGAAACGGAGAGGATGCGAAGGCGACGAACGGCAATCCGGGAGGCGCGGCCGTCGCGGTCGGCGGGGACGGCGAGGAAGGGCACGCGGGCGGCGGCACCGGGGGCGGAGACGCCGCGGCGGAGACCTCGGGGGGCGGACATTCGGTCGCCGTCGGGGGGAACGGAGGCCAGAACGGGCAGAAGGGCGGCAACGGCGGCGACGCGACCGCGAAGCCGAACTCCCCCGGGCCGGGAGCCGCGTTCGGCGGCGACGGGGGGAACCCGGGCGGCAGCGACGAGCCGGGTGGCGGCGGAGGAGACGCGAAGCTCGGCGGCAACTCCTGGGAGGGCGGCGACGGGGGCACCGGAGAACACGGCACCGGGGGATGGGTCGCGGCGGATTCCTCGGGGGCTTTCCTGGGCGCCCCGGGCCAGACGAAGAACAACCGCGGGTCGTAGGCGTCTCGTCCGGTCCGGGCTCCTGGGGCCGGACCCGCGAGCGCCGTCCGAGAAATCGGCCGAGAACTCCGTTTTCCGGGTCGCCGCCGGGCCCGGACCGCGCCTGTCGGCTCCGAGCGGGGCGTCCACCCGGCGTCCCGCGCCGCGACCCCGAGCCCGGAACGGAGTCTCCCATGCGCATCTCTCGAATCGTCGTCCTCTCGATCCTGGCCGCGTCCGTCGGCGCGGGCGCGGCGCGGGCGGAGTTCACCTCGGTCCTGAAGAAGAAGAAGCTGGTCCTGACCCAGATCGTCGACGACGGTCCGGTGACGGTCGACGACAACGGGACGGACGGCGCGTTCCGGATCCTCGAGGGGGACACGACCGAGTTCGAGGCGGCGGACAGCCTCGAGATCGAGCTCCTCTCCGGGAGCCACCCGAACCTCGACGTCGACATCGATCAGGGGATCGCGCGCGATCTGACCGTCCGGATCGGGAGCGGGACCCGCGTCGTCTCGTTCGTCGGCGACGCGAACACCGTCGCCGGGCACGTCCGCGTCCTCGGCGAGGACGGCGATCAGGTCGTGGAGCTCGCCGTGGCGGCGCCGTTCTCCTGCGCGGGGAAGCTGGTCGTGAAGCTCGGCGAGGGGTTCGATCAGGTCGACGAGAACGGCTTCGACGTCACGATCGGCGGAGACCTCGTCTTCGGGGGCGTGAACGCGTTCGAGAACGACGGGGAGATGCGGGTCGGCGGGGACGCCTCGATCACGTCCGACGAGCTCGTCGCGACCGAGTTCGACAACGACGACACGATGCTGATCCTCGGGGACTTCGACTTCTCCGCCGGGAAGGGAGGCGGGTCGTGTCAGCTCAACGACGTCGGAGTCACGGTCGGCGGGGACACCGTGATCGACTGCGGGTCGTCCGCGGCGCCCCATTTCGTCGGCCTCCAGAACTCGCGCTTCGGCGGAGACCTGGAGATCGACTCCGACTCCTCGCTCGCGACGTTCGTGACGATGGACGCCGCCACGTTCGTCGGCGGGAGCATCGAGATCGAGGTGGGGAAGGGCTCGGCCACGCTCATCCTGGCCGGGTTCTGCAACGGGAAGTCGGTGGAGATCGAGGGGAGCAAGGGCGTCGACACGGTGGTCGCCTCGCGCCGGGCGCGCCGCGCCAAGGGCGACTTCGACCGGAACAAGGGAGACGACACCGTCAACCTGGTCGCGCCCGCGACGTTCAAGCGGCTGTCGATCGACTTCGACGGCGGGAACGACACGTTCGTCGACGGACTCGGCGAGGAGAAGCCGTTCGACCTCTCCGTCGACGATCTCCCGTGACCGGCCGCCCTCCGCGAGGCGGCCCGCGGTCCGCCGACGCGCTCAGCCGGCGCGTCGCGCGGGCGTGAGGAAGCCGGGGACCCGCTTCGAGAGCTGCTGCAGCAGCGCGCGGGCGATCCGCCGGTTCCCCTCGGGCGTGTAGTGCCCGTCCCCCTCCTTCAGCCGGAACTGCTGCTTCCGCTCGGCGGCGGAGCACCCGTCGAACGCGGACGTCAGGTCGACGAACGGGACGTCGTGCCGCAAGGAGAACCGCTCGAGCCAACGCGACGCGGACGACGTCCGCTTGATGACGTCGTCGTGCGTCGGGAGATAGACGACGACGAACGCGCGGCCTGCGTTCCGGCAGCGGATGGAGAGGTCCCGGAGGGCGAACTCGGCGACGGACTGCCACGCCTCGGCGGCCCCCGTCCGGGCCGACGCCGCGGCCTCGCGCTCCGGGAGGAGGCGGGCGAGCGAGAGGCGGTGCGCGAACGCGGTGAGCTTCAGCGCGGTGTTGGAGGGGGCGCCGCGATCGGGGACCGGCACGTTCCGCACGAACGCCTCCTCGCCGACGACCTCGAGCCGCGGCTTGTCGTATCGCTGCGCGAAACGATCGGTCAACGTCCGGCGGAGGTCGTCCTCGATCACGCTGCAGACGACCAGGTCGGCGTCGACCTTCTCCCCGTCGCGGACGTACGCGAGGTAGATCTGGTCGAGCCCGTACCCCGAGACGCCCATGTTGACGCTCTCGATCTGCGGGACCAGCGCCGACGCCTGATGGGGGAACGTCTGCTCGTCCCCCACGCCGTACCCCATCGTGAACGAGTCGCCGAGGAACGCGATCCGATACCGGTCCGCGGGGGCCTCGGCCGTCGTCTCCGCGGTCCCCCGGTGACCCTGCGCGTTGATGGTGAGCGTGGCCCCGGCCCCGAAGCAGTCCTCGACCCGCACGCCCGGCGTCGGGCGCCACCCGAGATCGGGGTCGTGGAGGTAGAGTTTCCGCTGCGTCGCGAAGCCGTCCTGGACGAGCGCCGGCGCGTCCCGGACCGCGACCACCAGGCTCGCCAGCCCCTCCAGGAACACGAGCACCGCCGCCGTCGCGACCAGCGACCACACGACCTTCCGGAGAACCGTCGGTTCTCTTTGCATCTCTCTCGCCCCCAGGCTGGGGCCGAGGGTAACACGAGGCGGGGGCGCGGCGGGAGCCCTCGCCGCGTTGCCGCCGTCCCGCCGCGTCGGTTACGCTGCGGCCGGTCCGCGCCGGGCCGCCCGCCGACGGGAGGGAGACGGATGAAGGCTCGGTTCTCGATCGTGGCCGCGCTCGCGGCGTTCTCCGGAGGTGCGGAGGCGAGCATCTCCTTCGGCCCCTGGACGTTCGACGACCAGGCGTTCGGGGATCAGGCGTCCCAGCTCGACACCGGACCCGTGACCCCGTACTGCGGCGCCACGACCGTCGACGACGCGCTGAGCGGCTTCTCGCCGACGACGATGCTCGCGAACGTCGGCTTCTCGGGGGGCGGGAACCACTTCGAGATCGGCTTCACCGACCTCCTCGCGGTCAACCTGTCCGGGCCCGACCTCGTCTTCTTCGAGGCGCGCTACTCGTCCGACGACTTCGAGATCGCGGTCCGGCCGGCGGGGAGCGCGACGTTCACGGCGTACCTGCCGTACCTCGCCGCGCAGTTCGTCGACACCACCTTCCCGAACACGTGCAGCGGCACGGTCTTCGGCGTGCCGATCGAGCTCGACGCCTACGGGCTCACTCCCGGGACCGTCGTCGACGCGATCCGGTTCCGGGGGCTCTCGGCCGAAGGGGACCCGGTGATGGCCGGCGTGCTGAACGGCACCGGGCCGTGCTTCGCTCCGCTCGGCGTCGGCTGTCCCGGGACGGGCGGGATCCAGCCCGCGCTCGTCTCCGCGACGTGCGCGGCGGCGGGGCAGCCGTTCTCGCTCAGCCTGCACGGCGGGCTCGGCGGGTCGACCGCGATCCTCGTCTTCGGCGTGGGTCCGTCCGCGACCGTCCTCCCCGGCGGATGCGTCCTCGACGTCGGCCCGCTCTTCCCGCTCACCCTGACCGTCCCGCTCGGCGGCGCCGGTGCCGGGCAGGGGACGTTCACGCTCGGGACGGTCCTCCCGGCCACGCTCACGCCGGGGTCGGTCGGGATCCAGGCGTTCGTCCTCGACCCCCTGCCGCCGATCGGCGCGTCGGCCACGCCCGGATACGTCCTGACGATCGGCTGAGCGCGCCGGTCGGAACTTCCGGAGGAACGGCGCGACCGCCCGGTCGAGGGAGCCCGAATGATGAGCGACGTCACGCGCATGGACCGGCGAGCCTGGGTCGTCTTCGCCGGACTGCTCGTGGCGGCCGTCGCGTGGTGCTCCCTGCTGATCGTCCTCCCGCCGGGCGGCCTCCGGTTCCTCTGGAAGTTCCATCGGCTCGAGTCGGGGATGTCCGTCGCCGAGGCGGAGTCCGTGATGGAAGGATGTTCGCGCGCCGACGACATCGGCTTCCTTCTGGGGATCCCCGCTCCGCCGGACGGCGCGATCTGGCGGTGCGACCTCGGCCACCGAGGTGACTTCAACCTGGTGATGGTCGAGTTCGTGGAGGGGCGGCTGGCGGAGAAGCGGATCACCTGGGACTGAGGCCGGCCGGGACGTTCGGCGCGCTGCGCGAAGCTCCTCTTCGCGCCGAGGTCGACCGGCGTCTCGGACCGTCGGAGACCGCGCTCGTCTACTCGGTCGACCGACCCGTGGACGAGCCCTCGAGCCCGAGCGCCTCGCACCCGACGAACGTCGGGCGGTACGGCGCGAGGCGCTTCGCCATCACGCGGATCGCCTCCGGGTTCTCGTCGACGAGGAGGAAGCGGCGGCCGTGCTTCGCGGCCGCCTCGCCCGTGGTGCCGCTGCCGGCGAAGAAGTCGAGGACGAGGTCGCCCGGGTTCGAGTGGACCTTGACGATCCGCTCCAGCACGCCGAGCGGCTTCTGCGTGGCGTACCCGGTCTTCTCCCGCCCGTTCGGGCTGACGATCGTGTGCCACCAGACGTCGGTCGGCGTCTTCCCCCGCGCCGCCTTCTCCTTCCCGACCAGGCCGGGCGCCATGTACGGGATCCGGTCCATCTCGTCGTACCGGAAGACGTACCGCGTCGGGTCGCGGACGTACCAGAGGATCGTGTCGTGCTTCGCGGGCCACCGCGTCTTCGAGCGGGCGCCGTAGTCGTACGCCCAGACGATCTCGTTCATGAACCGGTCGCGCCCGAACACGCCGTCGAGCAGGACCTTGGCGTAGTGAGCCTCGCGCGGGTCGAGGTGCAGGAAGAACGCGCCGTCCGGCGCGAGCAGGCGGCGCGCCTCCTCCAGGCGCGGGGTGAGCCACGCGAGGTAGTCGTCGAACACGTCGGACCAGCCGGACGTGCCGAGGTCGATCGTCCGGTACCGCCTCCCCTGGAACCCCGTCCGGTCTCCGCCCTCCTCGTCGCGGACGGTGCGGATCCGGCGGCGCTCCTGGCGCTTCCCGGTGTTGAACGGAGGGTCGACGTAGATCAGGTTCGCGCACCCGTCCTCGAGCGCGCGGACGACCTCGAGGTTCTCGCCGAGGACGATCTGGTGGCCGCCGGTCATCCGATCTCCGTCTCGCGCCCGCGTCGCCGCCGTTCGATCCCGCCGGCGGGACGAGTGTACGGTCCGGTCCGTCGCGCGCGACCACGCGCGACGACGTCCGCGCGCGAGGCCGCCCGAGAGGAGCCGGACCGCTCGGGCGGAACGCGTCAGCCCCGGACCGCGTCGAGGTACCGGTCGAACGACCGGTCGACCGCCTCCCGCCCGCCGCCGAGGATCTGCCGGCCCCAGGTGTAGCCGAAGACGTCGTCGAAGCGGAAGGGCGCCAGCCGCTCGCGCAGGGCGAGGACGTCGCTGGTGCGCATCGGTACGAGGTTCGGGTAGCTGTACATGAACGACACGTGGCGGCGGTCGAGCGTCACCTGCAACGCGTCGCCGGAGAAGAGCGCGCCGCCCGGGCGCGGCCCGCCGGCCCAGTGGAGGGCGGTGCTCCCCTCGAAGTGCCCGCCGCATCGGATCAGGGTGACGTCGTCGGACAGCCGGAGCCGGTCGCCGGACCAGGTCTCGATCGAAGGGTGGGGGCGAAGGATCCACTCGCGGTCCGCCTCGTGCACGAGGACCGGGACGCCGCCGAGCGCCTCGCTCCACTCGACCATCGCGCCGTAGAAGTGGGGGTGCGACACGACGATCCGGTCGAGACCGCCGAGGGCCTCGATCCGCGCCACCGCGTCGTCGGTCACCACGCTCTGGCTCTCCCAGAGGAGGTTCCCGGCGTCGGTCGGGAGGAGGAACGAGCGCTGGTCGATCGCGAACTTCGGGGTCACGCCGAGCGCGAGGAGCCCGGCCTCCTCCTCGATCCGGATCGCGTGTTCGTCGCGCAGCGCGTCGTGGGTCGTCCAGCGCGGGCCGTCCCAGCCGACGTACTGACGCTCGTCCTCGCAGATCGGGCAGCGCGCGGGAGGGTTCTCCGACGGGGCGTGCTGGGTTCCACAGGTGCGGCAGATGTAGGCGGTCATCGTCGTTTCCTCCGTTCGTGAGCGGCTCTCGGGTCGTCCGGCGTCGCCGACGGGCGGCGTCCGGTTCCTTCGACGTCGAAATAGCCTATGTGTTTCGATATAAAACCATTTGATGTGGAATATCTTTCGGTACGGTTCGGTCATGGCGGACGACCCGATCGACCGGATGTGCGCGCAGTGGGCCCGCGAGCGGGAGGACCTCGACTCGCGGGGGTTCGCCCTGGTCGGGCGGCTGCTCCTCCTCGGGAGGCGCCTCGAGAAGCGGGTCGGCCGGGCGCTGGCGCCGCTCGACCTCGCGCCGTGGGCGTTCGACGTCCTGGCGACGCTCCGCCGGCAGGGACCGCCCTACCGCCTGACGCCGACCGAACTCAGCCGGGCCACCCTCCTCACCCCCGGCGCGATGACGAACCGGATCGACCGGCTCGAGGCGGCCGGCTGGGTGCGGCGCGACGCCGAGCCGAACGACCGTCGCGCCGTCCGGGTGTCGCTGACCGACGCCGGCTTCGCGCTCGTCGACCGCGCGATCGAGGTCCGCTTCGCTGAGGCGGAGAGCATCGCGGCCGTGCTGTCGGCGGACGAGCGGGCCGCGCTGGAGGAGGATCTGCGGCGGCTGCTGCTCGCGCTCGAGCGGGAGGAGGAGCAGGGAGGGGCCGGCTGAGTCGGGCGCGTCGTCCGGCCGGATTTCGTACGATCCGGCATGGCGCGCACGCGATCGTGGGAGTGGATCGTCGACGTCGACGGGCGGAGCCACACCGTCCGTGTCGACGACACGCGGCAGTTCACGCAGCGGATCCACGTCGACGACGAGCTGTGGCACGAGACGCCGGGCGGGTTCGCGGCGAAGGTGAAGATGAAGGACCGGTGGGTCGTCCCCGTCGGCTCGAGGAGCGCGGTGCTCGAGTTCCGCGCCACGCGCTACGTCCGCGGCTGCACGCTCACTCTCGACGGTCGCACGATCCCGTACTCCGCCGCGTCCGCGGACCGCTCCTCGGCCGGCGTCGTCTCGTTCCAGCTCGTGGTGGTGCTGCTGATCCCGCTGCTGGCGATGCTCTTCGTCGTGCTCCGCGCCCTGCTCCGGTCGTTCTGAGCCCGGCGCCGGAGCGCGCCCTCGCGAAGGGGCCGCCCGCCCGCGTCAGGCTTCGAACCGCCAGGCGAGGATCCGGGTCGTCTTGCGGCCGTGGGAGAGGGGGAGCGTGCGGACCTCGGCCGGTCGGACGCGGGCGAGCGCGCGTTCGGCCGGTCGGAGGCTCTCCTTCCGCGAGACGAGGGACGTGAACCAGCCGCACCGGTCGGCGAACGCCGCGCTCTGCTCGATCATCCGCCGGAGGAAGCCGCGCTCGCCTCCCTCGCACCAGAGCTCGGCGTCGCGGCCGCCGAAGTTCCGGCGCGGCGCGTCCGCGCTAGAGGTCGCGGCGCCGAGCCCGCGCAGCTTCTCGCGGTGC
>JBICIB010000964.1:0-4935 GCA_043101415.1 Planctomycetota bacterium JB042
CGCCGCGGCGGCGGTCCTGCTCGGGATCGCCGGCCGTCTCGGCACGGCGGACCGTCCGTCGACTCGTACCCCGCCGGCCACGGCCTCGCTCCCCGCGCCGTCGTCCGTCGACGACGACGCGGCGGGCTCGGTCCGCTGGCTCCCCGCGAGCGCGTCGCTCGTCTCCCACTCCCGCATCCGCATGGAGCGCGGACGGACCCACCGTTCGACCGTCCTCCGTCAGGTCCGCCCCGCCCCGGGCGCGGGCCTCCGCTGACCGAGACCTCCGCTGGAGATTCCGATGACCCCACTGCGCGCCGCCCTCCTCCTCCCGCTCCTCGCCGCGCCGCTGCCGGCCCAGGACGTCACCCAGGTCGGGAGCACCCGCAGGGTCGCGACGACGGACCGCGCCGCGTCGCTCGAGAACCCGTTCGAGAGCCTCGACCGGATCGGTCAGGACCACGGCTTCCAGAACGCCGGCGCGCGGGAGCTGCGTCCGATCCCCGGCGGCCGCGCCCGTCTGCTCTACACGCTCTCCCGCAGCGCCGAGCCGGGGCGGATCGAGGAGTTCGCGGCCGCCCGCCCGAGCTTCCGGGACCGCTGGCTGATCGAGGAGCTCCGCGCGCGGCACGACGGCCTCGACACGCCGGAGATCGTCGACGAGGCGCGGCGGCGCTCGCGCGACGGCGAGTCGAGCACGCTCGTGACGCGGCGGATCGAGGTGACCGGACGGCAGGAGAGCGTCGACGCCGCCCAGCGATTCCTCGACGCGGTGGTCCAGCAGAACCAGCAGATGGTGACGGCGGAGGTCTGGATCGTCCGGTCGAACGAGGACGGACCCGGCGACGGCGACGCGCGGGTCGCCCTCGTCGACGCGAAGGCGCTCGAGCGACGGCTGGAGCGACTGATGGACGGGCGGAGCGACATGGTCCTCGCCCCGACGGTGACCATGCTCGGCGGCCAGTCCGCCTCGCTCTCGGTGCTGAACCAGGTCGCGTACCTGAAGGACTTCCGCTTCGAGAGGGTCGGGACCGAGCTGATCGCCGACCCGGAGGTCGGCACCGTCCACGAGGGGGTCCTGATCGACCTCGTCCCGATCCTCGGTCCCGCCGGGAGGACGATCTCGATCGGCGCCGGGGTGACGATCGCGAACCTGAAGCGGCCGATCCCCGAGATGGCGCTGCACGTCCCGCCGATCGACTCGATCGCCGCGAAGGCGATGGCCGCCGACGACCGGCGCTCGATCCGGCTCGAGAAGGACGGCGCCGCGGTCTCGACGCCGGCCGGCGCGGGCGCGGCGAATCGGGTGACGATCCAGCTCCCCGAGGTCGCGGTCACCCGCTGGAGCTCGGAGGAGATCCGCCTCGGGGACGGCGACGAGGGGTTCCACGTCGTCGGCCTGAAGGAGCGCGACTGGGACGAGGCCGGGAACGAACGGTCGCGGGCGCTCGAGATCCTCGTCCGGATCTCGACGCTCGACCCCGAGTCGCTGCGGTCGCGCTTCGCCACGATCGGAGAGGTGCTCGGCTACGACGCCGACATCCGACGCGCCTTCGCGCGGATCTCCGGCGACCACGAGCCGGCGTCGTTCGTCGGGAAGGACGTCTTCGTCTTCCGGGCCGACGAGCGCGTGGCGACGGGGACCGTCGAGTCGGTGCAGGGGTCGCTCGCGGTCGTCGCGATCGAGGAGGGGACGCCGCGGTCGGGGGACGCGCTCGGCCGCTGAGCGGTCAGGCGGGCGGGAGCATCGAGAGGACCCGCCCCACCAGGACGATCTGGCCGGTGTGGTAGCCGAGGTGCTCGAGCGAACGCTGCGCGAGGTCCCCCCGCGACTCCCCCTCGAACGGCGTGTCGTCGGGGACCTCGGTCCAGGTCTCCTCGGACATCCCGGCGAGCGCGGCCGCCGCGACCTGCATCGCCTCGTCGAACGTCTCGAGGAGCTCGTCGCGCGGCATCGCCTCGCAGGCGAACTCGAACGCCCGGTCGCGCTCGTACGGGACCCCGCCGCCGAACCGGCCGATCAGCGTCCGGACGTTCCCCGCCAGATGGAGGGCGAGGTTCCCGACCGAGTTGGTCCCCGGCGCGATCGGGACGAACAGGCGCGGCTCGGGCACCTCCCCGATCACCCTCCGGATCGTCTCCGCCCGCTCCCGCAGGAGCTTCACCCCCTGTCGCTTCGTCGCCTCGAACGCCGTCACGTCTCGTCCTCCTCGTCGTCCCGCCCCAGGATGCCCGCGAGCATGCGGCGATACGAGTCGTATCGGACCGCGGAGACCGCTTCGCGCTCGACGGCGGCCCGGACCGCGCAGTCCGGCTCGTGGTCGTGGGTGCAGTCGGGATATCGGCAGTCGGAGGCGAACGGCCGAAGGTCCGGCATCAGGAGCGCCAGCTCGGCCGGCGCCACGTCGAACAGCCCGAACCCCCGGATCCCCGGCGAATCGACGACGTGCCCCCCCTCCCGGAGGGGCCAGAGCGAGACCGAGGTCGTCGTGTGGCGCCCGCGGCCGTGGCGCGCGACCTTCCCGACGCGCAGCCCGAGCTCCGGGTCGATCGCGTTCATCAGCGAGCTCTTCCCGACGCCGGAGTGCCCGACGAAGAGCGACGTCCGGCCGCGGAGCCGCTCCCGCACCGCGTCGACCCCCTCCCCCGTCTTCGCGCTCGCCGAGACGACCGCGTACCCCATCGCCTCGTACGGCGCGAGCTGCGCGCGCGCGGCGTCCGGCTTCCCGCGGTCGACCTTGTTCAGCACGATCAGCGCGTCCATCCCCTGCCGCTCGGCCGCCACCAGGTAGCGATCGATCAGCCCGAGGCGGAGCGGCGGGTCCTTGGTCGCGGAGACGATCACCAGGAGGTCGAGGTTCGCCGCGGTCACCTGCAGCGTCGTCGGATCGTTCGGGAGCGGTCGGGCGAGCGCGTTCGTCCGCGAGCGGACCGCCTCGATCACGCCCCGCTCCCCCTCGGTCGTGACCTCGACGACGTCCCCGACCGCCACCGGGTTCTTCAGGTGGGCCGGCTTCTCGTCGAACAGGCGCGGCCGGAGCGAGCACGGGACGGCCGTCCCGCCGACGTCGACCGTCCAGACCCGCGGCTCGATCCGGACGACGCGCCCCTCCGCCCGCGCGCCGCTCACGCCCCGGTCCCCTTCGCGCGGAGGCGCTCCTCCAGCCAGGAGTACCGGTCGTTCGTCGACTCGGTCCGGATCGCCCGTTCGAGCGCGCGGCGGCTCCCGACGACGACGCAGAGCTGGCGGGCGCGGGTGATCGCGGTGTAGACGAGGTTGCGGCGGAGCAGCGGGAAGTGCTGGCCGGTGAGGGCGAGGACGACCGCCTTGTGCTCGCCCCCCTGCGCGCGGTGGACCGTCGTCGCCCACGCCGGCAGGAGCATCCCGACGTCGTCCCCCTCGTACTTCACCTCGCGGCCGTCGATCACGACGATCGCGGAGCGCTTCCGCTCGTCGATGTCGACCACGAACCCCTGGTCGCCGTTGAACGTCCCCTTGTCGTAGTCGTTCCGGACCTGGACGACCCGGTCGCCGGTCCGGAGGACGCGTTCGCCGCGCTTCAGCGTCGCGGCCGGCGTCGGGTTGAGCGCCGCGCCGAGGACGGCGTTCAGGTTCTCCGCGCCGGACGCCCCCTTGTGCATCGGGGTGAGCGTCTGCACGTCGACCCGCGCGTCGAGGCCGTACACCTCCGGGATGCGGTCGCAGACGAGGGCGCGGATCATCTCCGCGACCGCGGACGGGTCGTCCTTCTCGACGAAGTAGAACTCCCCGCCCGCTCCGGGGGGATCGAAGGTCGGGAAGACGCCGCGGTTCACGTCGTGCGCCCCCTCGACGATCCGCGACCCCTCGCGCTGCCGGAACACCTTGGTCAGCCGCGTCACGGGGAGCGTCCCGGCGCCGCAGACCGCGCGAAAGAAGTCGCCCGGACCGACGGACGGCAGCTGGTCGGCGTCCCCGACCAGCGTCAGCCGGGCGCGGTCGTCGAGCGCGTCGAGGAGCGCGGAGGCGAGCGGCACGTCGAGCATCGAGCACTCGTCGACGATCAGGTGGTCGCACGGCAGCGGGTCGTCGTGGTGGTGGGTGAACCGGTTCGAGAACGGGTCGAACCGGAGCAGGCGGTGGACCGTGGAGGCCTCGCGGCCGCTCGCCTCGGAGAGCCGCTTCGCCGCCCGCCCGGTCGGCGCCGCCAGGCTCACGTCGGCGCCGCGCGACACGACCTCCTCCACGAGGAGCCGCACGATGGTCGTCTTCCCGACGCCGGGACCGCCGGTCACCACCGCCACGCGATGGGTGAGCGCCGCCGCGACCGCCTCCTCCTGTTCGGGGGCGAGCTCGAGCCCGGTCCCGGCCGCGCGCCAGCGGACCTTCCGGAGCGCCTGCTCCGGGTCGCCGTCCTTCGCCGCCCGCGCCGCGAGGAGCGTCGCGACGACGTCCTCCTCGAAGTGGACCCGCCGGGAGTAGACGGCCGGTCCGCGCCGGTCCCAGACGCTCGAGGCGGACCCGTCGTCGACCGGGACGATCTCGGGTTCGTCGCCTCCGTCCGCGTCCTCGTCCGGGACCCGCGGCGCGGCTGCCGGCGGGGCCGGCGGCTCGTCCTCGACGACGACCTCCCGCTCCTCCGCGAGCGCCTCCAGCGCCGACCGCGCCGCCGCCTCGTCGACGTCGAGCGCGACGACCCGCCGGACGAGGACGTCGAGCGGGAGGAGCAGGTGCCCCTGCCCGCCCGCCTCGCCGAGGAGGTACAGCACGGCGGCGCGGGCGCGCTCGGGCGCGTCGCGCGGGATGCCGAGCGACCGCGCGATCCGGTCGGCCGTCTTGAAGCCGATCCCCTTCACGTCGTCCGCCAGCCGGAACGGGTTCGACTTCACGAGGCCGACCGTCGCGTCGCCGTAGTGCCGGAAGACGCGCGCCACCTGCCCCGGACCGACGCCGTACTCCGCGAGGAACGTCGCGGC
>JBICIB010000965.1:0-5225 GCA_043101415.1 Planctomycetota bacterium JB042
GCGTTCCACGCCCCGCGCGCAGCGGATGCCCCGCGCAGCGGCCCCGCCCCGCGCGCAGCGATCACTCGAACTCCAACCTCAACCCCTGCGTCAGCACCACCCCCGACCCCGTCCCCGCATCGACGAACCCCGCCTGCATCACGACCGTCACCCCGGCCAGCGCCGGTTCCGCGATCACCCCGACCGGCACGTCGACCGTCCCCGCTCCGCCGACTCCCGGCGCGCCGCCGACCGGAAGCGCGAACGCCGCGACGATCGGATCGACGAGGAGCGCGCCGCCGGCGAACGGCACCTCTCCCTCGGCGAGCCCGACCATCAGGAACCCGCTCGCGCCGCCGACCACGTCCTCGACGCGCAGCGCGAGCGCGCCGCCGACCGCCGGGCATCCGCTCGCCGTCAGCGCCGGGACGAACCCGCCGGTCCCGGCGGAACCCGCGCCGTACGCCGCGATCGCGCCGCCGCACGGTCCGAGGTCGACCTCGAGGAGCGTCGCGACTTCGTTCGAGCCGGGGTTCCACGACAGCGGCCCGCTCGGCACCACCACCGTCCCCGCGCCCGTCTCCCCGGCCGCGAAGGTCCGGAGGACGTCGTTCCGGGTGTCGACGAGGACCGCCTTCCCGAGGACCGACGAGTACGCGCCCGCCGTCCCGTCCGCCGCGCCGAGGTAGCCGCCGTTGCTCGCGAACGGCGTCACCTGGAGCGTCGCGGGGTCGACCCGCAGCATCCGCGGCTGGACGTCGGTCACGTTCACGTTGTCGACGACGAGCAGGAGCGTGCCGTTCGGGCCGCGGCTCCAGTTCACCGGCCGCTCGGTCGCCTGCACCGGATCGACGTCGACCTGGACGCAGCCGATCGGCCCGGCGACGCGCGTCCCGTCGGCCGAGAGCGGGACCTTCCGGATCGTCACGTCGGTCCCTCCGCCGCCGCCGCACGCCGCGCCGGTGAGCGACGAGACCGCGACGAACAGCGCGTTCGTCGTCGGGTCGTACGTCATCGCGGAGACCGTCTGGTTCGCGAACCCCGGGAAGGTGAACGCGGTCGTCCCGTCGGCGGCGTACAGCGTGCGGAGCCGGTTGGCGCCGTCGAGCCACCGGAACGGCGTGAAGACGTCGTACGGGTCGCTCAGGTAGATCCGCCCGTCGCCGGCCGGCGAGATCCCCATGAACATCTTCGCCGGGTGGAGGAGCGTCTCGACGTCCCCGGCCGCGTCGGTCGCGAAGAGGCTGTACGTCAAGGCCCCGGCCGGATCGTCGATCGAGGCCGCGAACACGATCCGCTTCCGATGCGGGTCGAACGCGGCGGCGCCCGTCCGGAGCGACGCGTGGTCGAATCCCATCCGCAGCGCGGTCGTCCCGGTCGAGGGATCGACCGAGATCAGCCCCCCGTCGGCGAACGTCACGCCGGTCGCGGCCCGCGTGTAGAGGTACAGGTCCCCGTCGGCGAACCCGCCGGGCCCCGCGGCGAGCGGCGGCGAGACGAGGGCGAGGAGGACGAGGGCGCGGGGGACGAGGTTCATGGCGGGGGCTCCGGGAGCGTGGAGGTCGTTGGAGGAGGTCGCGCGAAACGAGGCGGGGAGCGGCCAGAGAACCGGAGAAAAGGCTGGGGGCTGGGGTCTGGGGCCGGAGGGAAGAGGCCTGAGGCTCGAGGGGGGACGAGGAGGCGTTCGAATACCGGGTCGGGTGGGTCGTAGGCTGCGGGATCATGGACTTTCCCACGCATCAGGAGCGGGCCCGGAGCGCGACCGGCCGGATGGTCGTACTCTTCGCGCTGGCGGTCGCGCTGGTGGCGATCGCGGTCTACGGGCTGAGCCTCCTCCTGATCGCGGCCTGGAAGGAGGGGTTCGCCGGGGTCGGGTGGTGGAACCCGGGGCTCTTCATGGCGGTCGTCGCCGGGGTCGGGCTCACGGTGGGGGGGCCGACCGTCCTCGAGCTCCGGAGGCTCAGGCGCGGGGCGGCGGCGCTGGCGCGGCGGCTCGGCGGCCGGGAGGTGACGGCGCGCGGCGACGGCTCACCCGAGGCGCGGCTGGTGAACGTCGTCGAGGAGGCGGCGATCGCGGCGGGCCTCCCGATCCCGCGCGCGTTCGTCCTGGAGGATGAGCCGGCGGTGAACGCGTTCGCGGTCGGGCTCGGCCCGGACGACGCGGTCGTCGGCGTGACCCGCGGCGCGCTCGACTCGCTCGACCGGGCGGAGCTCGGCGCCGTCGTCGCGCACGAGCTCGCTCACGTCACGAATGGCGACTCCGCGATCGACCTCCGGCTCCTCGGCGCGACCTCCGGCCTCGAGTCGATGACCGCCGCCGGCCGCTGGCTGCTCGACGTCTCCACCGGGACCGCCCTCCTCACGTGGGTCGCGGGCGGCGGCCTGCTCCTGATCGGCAAGCTCGGGTCCGGCGCCGCCGCCCTCCTCCGCGCCTCCGTCTCCCGCGAGCGCGAGTTCCTCGCCGACGCCCACGCCGTCGAGCTGACCCGCGACGCCGCCGCCCTCGCCTCGGCCCTCCGGAAGGTCCGCGCCGACCCCCGCGGCGGGCGCCTCCGGACGCATCGCTCGGCGATGGTGAGCCACCTGTTCTTGCATCGGACGGTCGGGCGGCGATGGGGAAGATTGGCGACGCATCCGGCGCTGCGGGAGCGGATCCGGAGACTGGAAGGCGGAAGGAAGGAGAGGAACGAGAGGAAGGAGAGGAAGGAGAGGGCGCTGCCGCGGAGCGGGTGAGATCGGTGGGGGGGCAGCCGCGAGTGTTCGCGGGGAAGAGCCTCACGGTCGGGTCGCCAGCCAGTCTGCCGGCAGGTCCCGTTCACCCTCGAGACAAGGGATGAGCTCGAGGAGACGCCGCCCTCCCCGCCTCTCGTCGAGGAGCGAGTCCCGGCAAGTGGACGTGATCATCCACACCGCCGCCCAAAGCGGTCGCTCTCCCGGAGCCTCGGCGGGCCGCTCCGACGGCGCGCTCGACGCCCATCGATCTCGGATGTCGAACACCAGGCGCTCGAGCTCCGCGAGCGAGGCTTCTCCGGCCACGAACTCCCTCAGGCGGGTCGCGAGGTCGGCCTTGTCCTTGGCGACACTCGGCATGGCGGGGGTCTCACGATCCAGCGTGGTGTCGGGTCTCGGCCGCGGCCGATGCGGTGGGGCAACCTCACTCTTCCACGCGCGTGCCCGTCCTCGTGCCCTCCAGGACCTGCGTCCAATGGAGGGTCATCTCGCCGTCGCCCTCCGTGAACCCGACCCAGGCGTCGAGACCGGGGACGAAGAGCATCCCGGACTCCACCGGGAACATGTTGTATCGCAATCCGCCGTCGGCTCGTACGACGGGAGCGAACCACCCGTCCTTCAGCATCCAACGGATGTTCAGCCAGTTCGGAGGAGGGTTCTCGATGGACACCCATCCGGTCGGCTTCATCTCGTACTCGCCGAGGATCGGGGCGAAGGCGCCGAGAGACGGCGGCCCGGCGTACAGGTTCCAGGCCTCGGAGGGGACGCCCGCGACGGCGTAGCGGGGATCCTCGATCGGGGCGGGGCGACGTCCTTCCAGGATGTCGATGAGGGCCGCCGCCAGCCTCGGCCGCAACCAGTTCGGCAGGAGCGTGTTGCTCATGTAGACGAAGGCGTACCGGCGATCGGCGTCCCAGCCGGCGAAGCTGTAGAAGCCGTGGCTGTCCCCGGAGAAGGAGAAGCGCCGCCCGTCCTCGGAGTGGTACCAGTTCAGCCGGGTGACGCCGGATCGATGCCCGTCCCCCAGGACCGGCGGCTCGAGACCGGATCGCAGCGCGCTCTCGCCGAGCAGGGGCCTCGCGTGGAACGAGGAGACCCATCGGTAGAGGTCGCGAGTCGAGGAGTCGATCCCGCCCTGGCCATACTAGTGCCGGGTCTCCGGGATGTCGAAGAGTCCGAGCGTGCCGTCGGGCGACCGGCGGTAGCCGAGCGTTCGAACGCGCTTCCCGTCCTCCCCCGCGTCCCGCCGGACGAAGGACGAGTCCATGCCCAGAGGTTCGAAGATCCGCTCCCGCAAGAAGGAGGCATACGACTCTCCCGTCACCCGTTCGACCACCGTCGCGGCGACGACGGAGCCCGTGCCGCTGTAGAGGAAGCCGTCCCCCGGAGCGAACGCGAGCGGCGGGGCGCGCTCGGCCAGGACGTCGAGCAGCAGCGCGTTGGTCTGCTCCTCGCCGCGCGGCGCGAGGGACAGGAGCGGGCCGTCGGGGAGCAGCCCCGAGCTGTGCTCGAGCAGGTGTCTGATCCGGATCTCCGGATACGGGAACTCGGGGAGGTGCTCCGTCACCGGGTCGTCGAGGCGAAGGCGGCCGTCCTCCTCGAGCATCAGGATCGCGGCCGCGGTCAGGGTCTTGGCCATCGACGCGGCGTACGCGGGCGTGTCGGGCGTGAACGGCACGCCTTCCGCCACGTTCGCGAGCCCGAACCCGCGTTCGTACACGATCTCGCCGTCCCTCCCCGCGACGACCGCTCCGCTCACGAAGAGCCCCTCCTCGTGGAGGCGGGCCATCAGCGAGTCGATCGCCTCCGCGGCCGACGGCCCTTCGCGGCTCGTCGCGCAGGACACGGTCGTGGCGACGGCGACGCCGAGCAACACCGCTGCGACTCGTGTCCGACCTGGAACCACCCGTGCAAGCCTCCGCTCGTCATCGGAGTCGGAATCCGCTGGAGGGCGAGCGAGGCGGGTCGGGAGAGCGTGTCCGGACCACGCTCGCGAGGTCTGCCGAATCCTCTCCCCGATCCGTCGCCTTCCGAATCAAGCTACTCCGGCCGGACGGCGTCGGTCAAGGCGGGGGGGCGAGGACGGCGTGTTCGACGGAGCGGTTCGAAGCGACCGTCGCGGCGCGCACGCCGGGCCCGGCGCGGAGTGTGATCGGAGCGGTGCCCGACCCCACTGCGTTCATCGGGTGAACGTCGCGGTGTTCTCGAACGGGTCGTCGGCCCGATGAGCGCAGTGGGGTCGGGCACCGCCCCGATCACGTGTTCACCGAAGCCCTCGCTCCCCGCAAGGGAACCCGCCGTCCCATCCATCCGGATCGCCCCTCCTCTGCATCCATCGGTCGGGCGCTCCGCATTCCCCCTTTCCCCCACGAATCGGGTGAGGCCGTCCGCAGCGGGCGAGGCGGGGGCCGGAGGAGGGATGAGGCTCCGAGAGCGACCCCGCAGCGCGACTCGTCCCCGTGCGGAGACCCAACGAGGCGCATCGCGCGAGGACGTGAGCGGGTCGGAGAGCTCGT
>JBICIB010000966.1:0-3201 GCA_043101415.1 Planctomycetota bacterium JB042
CCGAACCGGGCGCCCGCGGCCGGTCCGGGGATCGTCCCGAACGAGGCGAGCGTCACGCCGTCGAGCAGGTGGACCGTCCCCGCGTTCGCGCCGCCCGAGCCCGGCGCGCCGACGGCGAGGTCCGGTCGGCCGTCGGAGGTGAGATCGTCGATCGCGACGACCGCCGCGCCGAGCCGGCCGAGCGGCGTCCCGCCGGCGACGGCGAGGATCCGCGCGCCGGTGGCGGAGGAGACGAGCGCGACGCCGCCGACGCTGCTCCCCGCGTCGGGGGCGCCGACCGCCAGGTCGTCGAAGCCGTCCTGGTCGACGTCGCCGACCCGCGCGAGGGCCGCCCCGAGACGCTCCGCGGCCGCGATCCCCTCCGAGACGGAGCGGAGGTCTTGGGCAACCGCGAGCGCGGACAGGAGCGTCCACGCCAGCGAGGCGCGCAGCCAGGCAGGCACGATGTTCACCTCGGGCCCCGGTCCGATGGGGCGAGTGGGTTCCGGCAGGCGGACCGGGCGGTCCCAGAGTACGATGCCGGCCCACGCGGTGACAAGAGAGGTGGCGAGGGTGCGGTTCGAGCCGAGGCCGGACGCGATCGAGTTGACGGGCGTCTCGCGGTGGTACGGTCCGGTGATCGGCCTCAACGACGTGTCGTTGCGGGTCGGATCCGGCGTCACTGGGCTCCTGGGCCCGAACGGGGCGGGCAAGTCGACCCTTCTTCGTCTGGTCACCGGCCAGATCTCTGCCAGTCTCGGCGGCGTCCGGGTCCTCGGGGAGCCGGTGTTCCAGAACCCGAACGTGCTGCGATCGATCGGCTGCTGTCCCGACCTCGAGAAGTTCAACGACGAATGGACCGGCCGGCAGTTCGTCCGGTCCGCCGCGTACCTGAGCGGCTTCTCCGCCCGGGAGGCCGACGCGCGGGCGGACGACCTCCTGGCGCTCGTCGGGCTGGCGGACGCGGGGGACCGCGTGATCGGGGCGTACTCGAAGGGGATGCGCCAGCGCGTGAAGCTCGCCCAGGCGCTCGTCGCCGACCCCGAGGTGATCGTCTTCGACGAGCCGCTGACCGGGATGGACCCGGTGGGGCGCCGGCAGATGGTCGAACTCGTGCGCGCGTTCGGCGCGGAGGGGCGGACGATCCTCGTGTCGAGCCACGTGCTCCACGAGGTCGAGGCGATGACGGAGAACGTCGTCCTGATCCACCACGGCCGGGTCCTCGCCGAGGGGAGGGTCCACGAGATCCGGTCCCTGTTGAAGGGGTACCCGCACCACATCCGGATCGAGCTCGAGGAGAACGCCCCCGAGCGGCGTCGCGCGCTGGCGCAGCGGCTGGTCGCCGAGGTCGACCTCGCCGGCCTCCGATTCGACGACGAGGGGCTGACCGTCGAGACGACCGCGCCGGACCCGCTGTTCCGCGTGCTCGAGGGGCTCGTCGTGGACGACGGGTACGAGGTGCGCAAGCTGTACGCCCGCGACGACTCGCTCGAGGCGGTCTTCGACTACCTCGTCCGCTGACGGAGGCGCCGCATGATCCACGCCGTCACGCTCGAGAAGCGCCCGAAGCCCCCCGGCTTCGTCGGCGGCGCGCTGCGCGTCGCCCGGGTGGCGCCGTTCCGCGTGCTGCGCGGGCGCCGCCTGCTCGGTCTCGCGCTGTTCGCGTTCGTCCCGGTCCTGCTCGTCCTGCTGATGCGGGTCGAGGGCGAGCCGCGCCGGCTCGGCGCGCGGATGTTCGTCGACATGACGACCAATCTGTACCTGACCGGGATCTTCCAGGTCGTCCTCCTCTTCCTCGGCGCGGCCGCGATCGGCGACGACATCGACGACGGCACGATCCTCTACCAGCGACTCCGTCCGCTCCGGCGGGGGTCGATCGTCTGGGGACGCTACCTCGCGTGCGCGCTCTCCGGGGCGGTGCTCCTCGCGCCGGCGACCGTCGCCCTCTACGTCGCGCAGCTCGCCGACCGCGGCGTCGACGCGCTCCTCGAGTCGGCGCCGATCCTCCTGACCGTCCTCTGGATCGTCGTCCTCGCCGCTCTCGCCTACAGCGCCGTCTTCGTCCTCCTCTCGCTCCTGTTCCGCCGCGCGGTCCTGATCGGCCTCGGGCTCACGATCGGCTGGGAGGTCCTGGTGTCGCGCTCGGTCCCGAGCAACGCCGCCCTCGGGACCGTCTCGTTCCACCTCCGTTCGATCCTCTGGCACTCGACCTCGGAGGGGAAGGAACTCGGCCGGGCGATGGAGCCGTTCGAGGCGGCGGGACTGATCCCCACGCCCACGGCCTCCGCGGTCGGACTCCTCGTCGCCGCGCTCGTCCTCGTCACCGCGGCGAGCCTGGTGTTCGGGAGGAAGGAGCTGAAGGAGCAGCCGGGGGACGCGTAGGGGGGGAGCAACGAGAGCAGGGGAGAGCAGGGGAGAGCAACGAGAGGTCGCTGGCGCGGAGAACTGGGGCCCGTGGTCGTTCCGACGCGTTCGAGGTGCGGAGTCCGAGGGCCGGGGTCCTTCAACCCCGCCGGGAGCCGAACGCGCGAGCGCCCTCTCCTTCCTTTCCTTCCTCTCGTTCCTCTCCTTCCTTCCCCTTCACACCACCCGGTCGGGGCCGGCGTGTCCCTTCAGGTCGTCCGGGATCTCCTTCCCTTCGACGAGGTCGGCCGCCCATTCGCCGAGGAGGGGGCCGAACTTGAAGGCGTGGCCGCCGCCGCAGCCGGCGACGTAGAGGCGTTCGCGGTCGGCGACGGGGGCGAAGACGAACGAGCCGTCGCCGGCGGTCGTGTACTGGCAGCTCCGCCAGGTCGGGCGGGAGGCGTCGAGCCACGGGAAGCGTTCGGTCACGAACGCGGCGACCTCGCGCACCTCCTCGTCGGCGGGGGCCGGCTTCCGTTCCGGGTCGTCGAGCGGCGGGCCGAGGCGGTGGAGCGCGACCTTGTGGCGGCCGTCGGCGAGCGGCGGGAAGCCGTAGAAGCCGGAGGTCGCGATGTCGAACGACCACGGCGGCATCGGCGGCGCGTCGTCGGCGCGGGGGCGGAAGAAGAGCTCGTGCTGCAGCGTCACCCGGGTCTCGGGCGGCGGAGGCACGAGGCGCGGGAGCCAGCCGCCGGCGGCGACGACGACCGCGTCCGCCGCGAGGTCGTCGAGCCGCTCGACGGGAGAGCGTTCGAGGAGGCGCGCGCCGCGCCGGACGGCCGTCTCGGCCAGCGCGCGGACCGCCTCGACCGGCTCGAA
>JBICIB010000967.1:0-6708 GCA_043101415.1 Planctomycetota bacterium JB042
CCCGCCGGTCGCCGACGCCGGCGACGACGTGCGGGCGAAGGTCTCGCAGGTGCTCCGGCTCGACGGCGGCCGCAGCCGCGACCGCCGCGACCGCCCGCTGACCTGGTCGTGGTCGATCGCGTCCCGCCCCGAGGGGAGCGCGCCGCGGCTGAAGGGGGCGGACACGGCGTCGCCGACGTTCGTCGCCGACCGGGTCGGGGCGTACCAGATGACGCTCGTCGTCTCGAACGGAGAGGTCGAGAGCCCGCCGTCGACGGTGACGGTCGAGGTCGACGACCTGCCGTTCGTCCTCCTGCCGGCCGAGGGGGCGGCGGAACGAGACGGCTTCGCGGTCGTCGACGACCCCGCGGCGACCGGCGGCCGGGCGCTCCGGGCCTCGCGGCAGGTCGAGACCGAGGACGCGGTCGCGACGTTCCCGCTCACGCTCCCCGCGCCGGGGCCGTACCGGGTCTTCGCGCGGATCGACGCGGCGGCGGACGCGACGGCGCCGCTCCGGTTCCGGATCGACGACGGTCCGGAGGCGACCCTCGAACCGACCCCGACCGGCGGCTACCGGTTCGTCACGGTCGCCGCGGCCGCGACGTCGACCGCGCTCCCCGAGGCGGGCGGAGACGTCGTCTCCGGCAGCGCCGCGGTGCGCGGCGGCCGGCTCGAGATGGACGGCGGCGCGGCGCGGCCGGCGCGGCTGACGTACGGCGTCGGCCGCGGCCGGGGGGCGGTGGGGGCGGAGGTCGTCTTCGGCGATCCGCCGCCGTCCGGGCTGCACGCGGCCCGCGTCGAGGTCGTGTTCGACTGGCGGGACCGCGAGAACCACCGGTTCGCCGGGCTCGAGCTCGGGCGCAGCCGCGCGGTGGTCGGGCGGGTCCGCGGCGGCGCGCGGGAGGTCCTCGCCGAGCGACGGCTCCCGCTCCGGCCGGGCGTCGCCGTCCGCCTCGACGTCGAGTTCCGCGACGACCGGGCGTACCTCCTGTTCGGCGAGGAAGCGCCGCTCGAGGCGCGCCTCGACGGGCCGACCGGCTTCGGCGAGGTCGGCCTCCTCGCCACGGCGCCGGCCTCGATCGACGACCTCTCCCTCGAGGTGGAGGGGATCGCGCCGCTCGCGCTCGACTTCTCCGTCGACGGCGCGCCCGAGGGGTGGCTCGCGGCGGGCGAGCACCGGCTGACGGTCCGGACCGACGGCGACGACGCGCCGCGGATCGACGAGCTCCTGGTCGCGCGAGCCGACTTCGACGGCCAGGTCGACGACCGGACGCGGCGCGCGGTGCGGGCGCTCCACCTCGACCTGCTCGGCCGGCCGCCGACGACGATCGAGCTCCTCACCGCGGCCGGCATGCCGCGCGAACAGCTCGTGCGGCGGCTCGTCGGCTCGCTCGAGTTCTACGAGGCGTGGTACGAGAACGAGCTGTACGACTTCCTGCTGCTCGACAACTTCCGCCCGAAGACGCCGGAGATGGACGCCCTCCCGGCCCGGCTCGCGAACGGCCAGACGACGCTGCGCGACGCGATCCAGCAGATCGTGATCTCGCAGGCGTTCAACGCGCGCAACCCGGGGAACGACACGTTCGTCTCGGTCGTGCTGGAGCAGCTCCTCGGGATCGTGGTGCAGGACGACGTCCGGACGCTCGAGGCCGGGAAGAAGATGTACGACGGCCACGAGGTCCGGCTGTTCGGCGCGAAGGGGAGGAGCCAGTCCGACCTGGTCCACCTCGTCCTGGCCCACGAGGGGTTCTTCCCGTTCCTACTCGCGCGGTACCACGCCCGGATCTTCCCGGCGCCGCCGCGCGACGACGAGCTCGAGGCGTGGGCCGCCCGGCTCCGGGACGACCCGCGGGCGTTCGAGGCGATCGTCGAGGAGTGGTTCACGTCGGCGGCGTACCGCGAGGCGCTCGCGACGCTCCGCCCGAAGACCGACGCGATGTGGATCCGCTCGCTCTACGTCGACCTCCTCGAGCGGCGGCCGTCGTTCCAGGAGTTCCGGAACTTCCGGAACGCGCTGCAGGCGCTCGCCGACTCGGCGCCGCTCCGCTCGGTGCTCGCCAAGGTGATGCTCGACTCGGGGACCGTCGCCCTCCCGCCGGAGGCGGGCCTGGACGCCGACACGTTCGTCGAGGAGCAGTTCCGACGCTTCCTCGGGCGGGGGCCGACCGCGGACGAGCGCGCGGCGTTCGTCGAGGCCCTCGCCGAGCCGGCCTGCACGCCGGCGACCCTGATCCACGCCATCGTCGGCAGCGCCGAGTACCAGCACTACTAGAGGTCGGGCCCGGGCGGGTAGACTGGCGTCCGCCGCCCGCCCGGGATCGACCGCACGGAGGACCGCCGTCATGAAGACCCGCCCCGTCGATCGCCGCGACTTCCTGAAGACCGCCGGCCTCGGGCTCGGCGCCGCCGCCCTCTCCGGCGGCGCGGCGCCGGGCGCGTGGGCGGCCCGCCTCGCCCCGGGCCGGAAGACGAAGCACGTCGTCCTCGTCGCGTTCGCCGGCGGCGTCCGCAGCAAGGAGACGATCGAGATGCCCGAGAACGCGCCGAACCTGGCGCGGATCGGGGCGGCCGGCGTCGTCTGTCCGAACGTCGCGGCGCAGAACGTCGGCCACTACGGCGCGGCGCTGTCGATCTTCACCGGCGCGACCGAGGTGTTCGGCATCCGGGAGAACGCGCGGTCCGAGTCGCCGACGGTCTTCGAATACCTCCGGAAGTCGCTCGGCCTCTCCGCCAATTCGGTCTGGCTCTCGACCACCGGCGGCAACCAGCAGGTGAACTACTCGCACGGGACGCACCCGAAGTTCGGCGCCCGCTACGGCGCGAACCTCATCTCGCCGGACGGCGTCTTCAACGCCGAGTTCAAGGAGATCGTCGAGCAGTTCGGGACGCCCCGGACGCCGAGCGACGCGGAGGCGGCGGCGTCGACGCGCCTGCGCGGGATGCTCGACGGCGGGGCGCTCGGCGGCGAGCGGCTCGAGAACGACGCCGAGCACCAGCGGGGCATCGAGAAGTTCATCCTCGACGAGATCTCCGGCCAGACCACCAACCTCACCGGCCCCGGCGCGGCCGACGCGAAGGCGGTCCGGATCGCGACGAACATCCTCCGCGTCTTCCGGCCGACCCTGCTCGGCGTCGCGCTGAACCAGCACGACATCGCCCACGGCAGCTACAACGGCTACACCGAGATCATCCGCCGCAACGACCAGGAGATCGGGGCGCTGTTCGACGCGGTCCGGGCCGACCCCGAGCTGCGCGATTCGACGACGATCCTGATCCTCCCCGAGTTCGGGCGGGACCGCGACCTGAACGAGCGGAACGGCCTCGACCACGGCGACGGCTCCGAGGAGCTCGGCAAGGTGGCGATGGTCGGCTGGGGGCCCGACTTCCGGTCCGGGAAGGTCGTGAAGGACGGCTTCAAGACGCTCGACGTCTGCCCGACCGTCTGCTCCCTCTTCGGCGTCCGGCCCGAGCTCGCGAAGGGGCGGGTGATGCGGGGGATCCTTGCGTAGGGACCCGCGCCGCCCCGCCGTCCTCGGCGTCGCGCTCCTCCTCGCGCCGACGGTCGCGGCGATGCTGCTCGCCGCGCCGCCGGCGCTCCGCGGGCCGGCTCCGTTCGTCGCGCCGTCGTCCGCGGAGGACGTCGGCCGCGGCGACCTCTGCGTGACGTGCCACCACGGCATCGAGGACATGCACCCGTGGGAGCCGCTGTCGTGCACCGACTGCCACGGCGGCGACGGCGACGCGGAGACGAAGGAGGAGGCGCACGTCCGCCCCAAGCAGAAGCTCCCGAACGACGAGCGGATCCTCCCGCTCGACTTCGACCCGGACTTCCTGCGCTTCCGGAACCCGAGCAACCTCCGCGTCCTCGACGAGACGTGCGGCACCTGCCACGCCGGCGCGTGCGACGACCTCCTCCTCTCGCTGCATGGGACGACCGCCGGTCACCTCTGCGACGGCATGTACGAGTGCGGGGTCCTCCCCGAGCGCGGGTCGCGGTTCGGGATGTTCCTCGCGCGGGGGGACCCGGACGCGGAGGTGCCGGAGGGCGGCGAGAACCTCGACGTCCTCTACCCGCTGCCGAGCTTCGATCCGCGCAAGCCGCGCGACGAGTTCGCCAGCCACTACCGCGATCTGCCGCCGAAGGCGTGCGTGCGGTGCCACCTCTGGGCGCCGGGGAGCGCCGTCCGCGGTCGGCTCGGGCTCGACGGCGACTACCGCTCCGAGGGGTGCGCGGCGTGCCACGTCACGTACGCGAACGACGGGCTCTCGAAGTCCGGCGACCCGACGGTCGACCGGTTCGAGCCGGGGCACCCGGTGGCGCACGAGATGACGTCGGCGATCCCGACCGACACGTGCACCCACTGCCACTACGGCGACGCGTCGATCGGGCTGAACTTCCGGGGGCTCGCCCAGCTCCACCCGGGCCAGCCGGCCGGGCCGGAGGTGCCGGGCACGACCGACGCGCGCCTGAACCAGACCTTCTACCTGAACGACCCGAACGTCACGCCGCCCGACCTCCACCACGAGGCGGGGATGCACTGCATCGACTGCCACACGGTGCGCGACGTGATGGGGGACGGGACGATGCCGGGCCAGATGCCGGCCGCGGTCTAGATCGAGTGCACCGACTGCCACGGGACGATCTCCGCGCCCGCCACCGGCCTCACGTCGCGCGGGAACCGGATCGAGAACCTCTCGCGGGACGGCGGGCGGATCGTCCTGACGTCGAAGGTGACCGGCGAGAAGCACGTCGTCAAGCAGGCCGCGCACGTGGTGAACCCGCGCCACCAGGACTACAACCCGAAGGCGGCCAAGGCGATGACCGCCGAGCACGGGCGGCTCGAGTGCTACACCTGCCACGGCGGCTGGAGCCCGAACTTCTTCGGCTTCCACTTCGACCGGAACGAGCAGTTCACCCAGCTCGACATGATGACCGGCGAGCGGACGCCCGGGCGCGTGACGACCCAGGAGAAGGTCTTCTCGACCTTCCGCGGCCTCTACCTCGGCTGGAACTCCGAGGGGATGGTGGCGCCGTACATGGTCGGGTTCAGCTCGATGGGCTCGGTGCACGACGAGTCCGGCGAGCTGGTCCTCGACCAGGTGATGCCGGTCACCGCGGCGGGGCGGTCCGGGATGACCCTGATCCACCACCAGCTCCACACGTCGCGCCGGGAAGCGCGCGGGTGCGCCGACTGCCACCGGAACCCGACCGCGCTCGGCCTCGGCTCGCCGAACTCGAACTTCTCGCTCGGGCGGGGGTTCGCGTTCGTCGGCTCGGCGCGGGGGCTCGACGTCATCGCCCTGAACCGGAAGTCGATCGCCGACTCGGCGCCGGTGGCGACGGTGCCGATCCTCGGGGTGCGGCACGTCGCCCTCGACTGCGAGCCGCTGCAGGGGCACGCGGTCCGGGCGTTCGTCGCCGCGGCGCGCCGCGGCGTGGTCGTGGTCGACCTCCGGAACCCGGCGTTCCCGGCCGAGGAGGCGCTGATCCGGACCGAGGATCCGCGCGCGACAGTCTTCGCCGCCGACCGGCTGTTCGTCGCCGACGGCAAGGGGGGGGTGAAGATCTTCGACGTGAAGGACCCGCGCCGCGCCAGGCAGGTGGCGTCGATCGCGACCCCCGACGCGCGCGACCTGGCGCTGTACGGCGCCCACCTCTACGTCGCCGACCACGAGCTCGGGCTGTTCGTGATCGACGTCGCCGTCCCGAAGCCGAACGTGATCGCGCGGCGGGACCTGACGATCGAGGACCAGGGGCCGGACGAGGCGGCGAGCCTGGCGCTGTCGCTCCTCCCGAGCCGGCCGGTCGCGGGCGACCCGCCGCGGCGGACGTCCACCCGCGTCGTCGCCGCGATCGCGTGCGGATCGAACGGCCTGAAGGTGCTCGACGTCACCCGGCCGGACGACCCGCAGCCGATCCTCTCGTACGGCGCGCTGTTCGGCCGGGGGCGGAGCGCGGACCTGCTGACGACCGGCGTCGCGGCGTTCTCCAAGGTCGATCTCGGGTCGCCGGACGGCGCGATCCCGACGGTCGAGAACGACTACCTCGCGGTCACCACGGTCACCTCGAACCGCCGGAACGGACGGCTCACGCTGGTCCGGATCACCGAGCCGAACCGCCCCGAGGCGGTCGAGCAGGTGAACGTCAGCCCGTTCGCGGCGGACGTCGAGGTCGTGCACCTCTACAACCCGCCGTTCCTCCAGCAGTTCGCGCTCGTCGCGGGCGGCGACCAGTTCCAGGCGGTCGACGTCAGCAAGGTCGACGACGCGACCCTGGTCGCCGAGTTCGGCGGCCTGCGCGGCGCCCGGAGCGTCCGGGTCGAGACGATGCGGCTCGACCGCCTGGTCGACGAGGCGGGGAGCCCCTGGAAGGACATCTCGCACGAGGGCGCGCGGTTCTTCTCGCGCCTCGAGATGGAGAAGATCCTGCGCGCGCCGATCCTGCGCTCGTTCGAGCAGGTCGGGCCGATCACGCCGGCGCCGCTGCGCCGGAGGAGAGGAGACTGACATGGTCCCGTCGAAGCGGATCCCGTTCGTCGCCGCCGCGCTGTGCGCGGCCGCGCTCCCCGCCGTCGCCCGGGGCGAAGAGCCGAGGACGCCGAAGGAGATCGTGAAGGAGCTCGACGCGGACGGCGACCGGAAGCTGTCGTACGAGGAGTTCCGGAAGTACCAGGGGAATCGCTACGTCTTCCGCCAGCTCGACGCGAACGACGACGACCTCCTCTCCGT
>JBICIB010000968.1:0-4096 GCA_043101415.1 Planctomycetota bacterium JB042
CTCGGCGGCGTCCCGTACCGCCACCGCCGACCTGCTCTGGCCTCGACCGATGAAGGTCTCCTCGAGCTTCAGCAAGACCTCGTGCTCGATCTCTCGACCCGCCCAATCCAGCTTCTCGAACCGCTCGTCGAACGTCGAGGGCATGAGCGGCTCCCGCTCCTCCGAGCAGCCGAGCGCCAGTCCGACGACGATCCAGCCGAGCGACCTCCGCGTGCCCGGAGTCCAGGCCACCCCGCCCCGCCTCTCCGTGCGGTCGATCGTCACATCCCCGGCCCGAGACGAGGAACGCGGCGCCCGGGCTCCGCCCCCACGCCGCGTCCACCGTGTCTGGTACACCCGCCGCGATTCGAACGCGGAACCTTCGCCTCCGGAGGGCGACGCTCTATCCAGTTGAGCTACGGGTGCCTGTGAAGAAGGAGAGTCTAGAGAGGGAAACGGCCGCCGCCAAGAGGGGGAAGGAAGGAGAGGAACGAAAGGAAGGAGAGGAAGGAGAGGGCGCTGACGCGGGGGACGAGCGACGACGACGGATCTCCGATTCAGCGCCATCCCATGGGTCCTCACCGGGCTGCCATTTCCCCACCCCGGAATCGGGGGAGGAAGCCCGGAGCGGGCGAGGCGGGGGACGAGACGGGGAGGCTTCTCCGAGAGCGACCCCGCAGCGCGACTCGTCCCTTCGCGGAGACCACTCCCGACGCATCGCGCGAGGACGTGAGCGGGTCGGAGACACCTCCCCGTCTCGGCCTCCGCCGTGGGGAACGCGCAGACGTTCCCGAACGCGTTCCCTTAATAGCCAGCTGCCATGCCGTCCTTGCGGGACTCGGAGGCGCCGCGGTAGACGCGGTGCTCGGGGTCCCAGGCGATCGCCTGGTAGCCGCCGAAGATGCCGACGGCGTCCTGGAGGACGTGGCCGCGGCCGGCGAGGTCGCGGCGGGTCTCGACGGGGAAGCCGCTCTCGAGGGCGACGGTGCCGCCGTCGTCCATCCGTTCGCCGGTCGGCTGGGACGAGCCGGAGTGGACGAGGCGCGGGGCGTCGCCGGCCTCCTGGAGGTTCATCCCGAAGTCGACGAGGTTCAGGACGATCTGCGCGTGCGCCTGCGGCTGGGTCGCGCCGCCCATCACGCCGAAGGCGAGCCACGGCTTCCCGTCTCTCGTCGCGAAGGCGGGGATGATCGTGTGGAACGGCCGCTTCCCCGGGGCGTACGTGTTGAAGCGGCCGGGCGTCAGGTCGAACAGCTCGCCGCGGTCCTGGAGGATGAAGCCGAGGTCGTCGGGGCAGATCCCCGACCCCATGCCGCGGTAGTTCGACTGGATCAGCGAGACCATGTTCCCGTCCGCGTCGGCGGTGCAGAGGTAGATGGTGTCCCCCTCCTCGAGCGCCTCGATCCCCGGCCGGACGACCCTCGCCGCGCGGTCGCCGATCGTCTCCCGGCGGGCGGCGGCGTACTCCTTCGAGATCAGGCGCGCGACCGGGATCTCGTGGAAGGCGGGGTCGGCGTAGAGGCGGGCGCGGTCCTCGAACGCGAGCTTCTTCGCCTCGACGAGGTGGTGGAGGTGCTCGACCGAGCCGAACCCCCACGCCGCGACGTCGTACCCCTCGAGCACGTTCAACATCTGCAGCGCGGCGATCCCCTGCCCGTTCGGCGGGAGCTCCCAGACCTCGACGCCGCGGTAGTCGGTCGAGACCGGGTCGACCCACTCCGAGCGGTGCGCGGCGAGGTCCTCGACCGAGAGGAAGCCGCCCGCGCGCGCGACCGAGCCGGCGATCGCCCGCGCGATCTCCCCCTCGTAGAACGCGTCGCGTCCGCCCGCGGCGAGCCGCTCGAGCGTCCGCGCGAGGTTCGGGTTCCGGAACATCTCGCCGGTCTCCGGCGTCCGCCCGTCGATCGTGAACTGCTCCTCGAACCCGTCGTACTCCCGCAGCACGCGCGCGTTCAGGCGCCAGTAGTGCGCGATCACCTCGCTGACGGGGAAGCCGTCGCGGGCGTACCGGATCGCCGGGGCCAGGAGGTCCCGCATCGGCAGCGCGCCGAACGCCTCGTGCAGCGTGAACCACCCGTCGACGCACCCGGGGATGGTGACCGGCAGGGGGCCGCGGGGCGGGATCTTCTCGATCCCCTGCGCCCTCAGCCACTCGAGGGTCATCCCGCGCGGCGAGCGGCCGCTGCCGTTCAGGCCGCGCAGGGTCCCGGTCTCGGCGTCCCAGACGATCGCGAACAGGTCCCCGCCGAGGCCGCACCCCGTCGGCTCGGTCAGCGCGAGCACCGCGTTCGCGGCGATCGCGGCGTCGACCGCGCTCCCGCCGGCCTTCAGCACGGCGAGCGCGCCGATCGGCGCGCGCGGCTGGCTCGTCGCGGCCATCCCGTTCGGCGCGATCACCTCCGAACGCGTGGCGAACGCCCTTCCGGTGATCCGATCGGCGCCGAGCGCGAGCGACGGGACGAGGGCGACGAGCAGCGGCGCGACGAGCACGATCTTCATGGCGGGGACTCCGGACGCGGCGGCGCCATCGTAGGGCGTCCGCCCCCGGTCCGTCCCGATCGCCCGGGGTCGGTCCTTCCCTGAGCACGTCCGCGTCGGTTGAATCGGACCTCATGCGATCGAGATGGCGAAGGATCCGCGCGAACTTCCGTTTCCTTCGGAAGCCGACGCTCGAGTTCCTCCCGATCCTCGCGGGGATGACCGCGCTGGTGGTCTGGGGCGGGTACGCGTTCTGGCGCCTCTACCCGGAGGAGGTCCACTCGTTCGCGGAGGGGCTCTACCTGACGTACTGCCTCATCTTCATGGAGCACCTGGTCGACTTCCCCGACCATTGGCTCCTCCGGGTCTTCTTCGTCGTGCTCCCGCCGCTCGGGCTGGCGGTGATCCTCGACGGGATCGTCCGGTTCTCCTACCACATCCTCCGGCGCGACGAGACGAGCGCGGAGTGGGTCCATGCCATGTCGCACACCATGAAGAACCACGTCGTGCTGTTCGGGCTCGGCAAGCTCGGGCTGCGCGTCCTCCAGGAGCTGGTGAAGCTGAAGGAGCTGGTCGTGGTCGTGGAGCGGGACGACCACTCGCCGAACATCGCGTACGCGCGCCAGCACGGCGTGCCGGTCCGGATCGCGACCGGGCGCGAGGCGGGGCTGCTCGACGAGCTGAACGTCCAGAAGGCGAAGTCGCTGATCATGGCGACGGACGACGACCTCATCAATCTGGAGGTCGCCATCGACGCGCGCAAGCTGAAGCCGGAGCTGCGGGTCGTGATGCGGATGTTCGACCAGGAGCTCGCGGCGAAGGTGAAGGAGTCGTTCGGGCTGCACCTCGCCTTCTCGACGTCCGAGCTCGCGGCGCCGTTGTTCGCGTCCGCGTCGTCCGACGCGACGATCCTGAACTCGTTCTACGTCGGGGAGCAGCTCATGATCGTGTCGCGCCTGAACGTGAGCGACGAGAGCGGCCTCGCGGGACGTTCGGTCGCCGACCTCCGCCGCGAGTACCAGACCGTCGTCCTCGACATCAAGCGGGAGGAGGGGTCGCGCTTCTTCCCGGAGGTCGACGAGGTCGTCCGGGCGGGCGATCGATTGACGGTGCAGTGCGGCCCCGAGCGGCTGCGGCGGGTCCAGGAGGCGAACGGCATGTCGCCCGACGAACGATGAACGACGATCGGTCTCCCCCCGGCGCGCGGCCGCTCGAGCCGGACCGCGCGACGGTCGCGCGGTGGCTCGACGCGGCGAAGGAGCTCGTCCTCGACCACCTCGACGAGCTGGAGACGGCGCCGGCCGGCGCCGCCGAGGGGGCGCTCGACCGCCTCCACGAGTTGGTCGAGCCGCTGCCGGAGGACGGCGCCGAGCTGACCGGTCTCCTCGAGCGCGTCGTCCGCGATTGGGTCCCCGCGTCGTTCAACACGGCGGGTCCGGGCTACCTCGCGTACATCCCCGGCGGCGGGATCGTCCCGTCCGCGATCGCCGACCTCGTGGCGGACGTCACGAACCGGTACGTCGGCGTCTTCGCCGCCGCGCCGCTCCTCGCCCGGCTCGAGATGACGGCGATCCGCTGGATCGGCGACCTGTTCGACCAACCGCCGCTCGTCAGGACGCCCCGCATCCCCGGCGGTTGG
>JBICIB010000969.1:0-4723 GCA_043101415.1 Planctomycetota bacterium JB042
GGACCCTCGCTCCCCGCGCAGTGGCCTTCGCCCCGCGCAGCGGTGTCACCGGCCTCGCGCAGCGACCCCAGCCTCGCGCAGCGACCCCAGCCTCGCGCAGCGACCCCAGCCTCGCGCAGCGACCCCAGCCCCGCGCAGCGGTGTGACAGCTCCGCGCAGCGGTGTCACACTTATTCGAACCTCACCGCATACACCGGCGGCAGATGCGCCGAAACACAAGCCCACCCCTCCCCTCCGTCCTCGCTGACGAACAACCCGCCCGTCGTCGACCCGAACACCAGCCTCTCCCCCGACTCGTCGACGTCGAGGCCGTGCCGGAACACGAGGTCGTACGCGTGCTCCTGCGGCAGCCCGTTCGACAGCACCTCGAACGTCTCCCCGCCGTCCGACGTCCGCGTCACGACGAGCTTCCCGTCGACGGGGATGCGGACCTCGTCCTTCACGGCGGGGACGAACCACGCCACTTCGGGATTCGTAGGATGCACCGCGCACGCGAACCCGAACCGCGACGGCGCCTCCGCCTCGACCTCGGTCCACGACGCGCTGCCGTCGATGCTCTTGAAGATCCCGTTGTGGTGCTGGCACCAGAGGACGTCGGGGTGCGACGGGGACTGTTCGATGTGGTGGGCGTCCTGGATGCCGGGGTCGTTCGCCTGCTCGGGCGGCATGTACTCGCAGCGCATCCCGTCGGCGCGGCACTCCCACGTCGCGCCGTCGTCGTCCGTCTGCCAGACGCCGCCGCACGACACGCCGACCCGGACGACCGAAGGGTCGCGCGGATCGACGCAGATCGAGTGGATCCCCGGGAGGTCCGCCCCGCCGCCGAACCACGACTTCCGCCCCTCGTGGTCCCAGAGGCCGCGGTTCAGCTCCCAGGTCGCGCCGCCGTCGTCCGAGCGGAACAGCCCGCCGGGGATCGTGCCGCACCAGAGGCCGTCGTCGCCCCGACCGGACGTCTCGAGCGCCCAGATCAGCTTCAGCTTCCACTTCAGCTCGCGTCCGAACGCATCGGTCTCGACGTGCCCCTCCGGCGGCTCGGGGTAGACCGGCACGCCGACCTCGGTCCACGTCGCCCCGCCGTCGGTCGACTTGTGGATCTTGTCGCCGAAGTGCTCGTGGTGGGCGGCAGCGTAGAGCGAGCCGCGGCCGTCCGGGAGGACCACGGTGAAGTGGACCCCGGGCATCGACGCCCGCTCGATCCTCCAGCCCGACGCGCCGCGGCGGACCGAGAAGAGCCCCTTCCGGGTCGCCACGTGGATTCGATCGCTCATCTTCCTCTTCCTCCGGGGATCGGGACGCGGTGGGGTCTCGGTGGCGCGCGACGCTCAGCCGCCGGAGAGGGCCTGCATGACGTGGACGTCGCCCCCCTCGGGGATCGGGTCGGACAGGCCCACGCGGTCGACGACGGCGCGACCGCCGACGAACACGACCATGTGGTGGCGGAGGTGGCCCTGGTCGTCGAGCACGTAGCTCCGCGCCGCCGGGTTCTCCGCGAAGGCGTTCTCGAGCACCTCCCGCACGGTCCGGCCCGGCACGTCCTGCTCGGGGCAGGCGACGTGGCGCTGGATGTTCTGCGTGTAGACGACCCGGACCATCGGAGCGGGATCCTATCACTCCTCGTGAGCGCGCTTCGTCGAGCGGTTCGCGCCGCCCGGCGGAGCGTCTCATCGAATCTCGAGGAGTTTCCCCGGAGGTCAGCCGCCCCAGCCGACGACGTTCTCGCCGATCGGCTCGCCGGAGACGGGCCGAGGGCGGCCGGGGACCCGCCCCGGCCGCCCTCGACGAATCGGGCTCGGACGCTCAGTTGGTGGTGCCGAAGCTGTTCCCGGAGTAGACGTTCACGCCAGGGGCCATCTGGTCGTTCAGGTCGAGGCCGCCGTTGTTCTTCGCCTTGTTCTTGTGGAGGGAGTTCGTGGAGCCGAACAGGACGATCCCGTCGAGCGCCGACTTCTTCACGTTGTTCGCGTGGTAGAGCCCGGAGTCGGCCTCGTCCTCGATGCGAATCCCGACCAGGCCGGACTTCTTCACCTTGTTCCGGCTCACGACCATGTCCTCGCCGTCGAGCTCGAGGCCGTCGGTGGCCGCGCCGCGGACGGAGTTGCCGTCGATCAGGTGCGCGGTCGACGCCGACGCGACGTTGATGCCGTCGTCCCCGGCGTTCTTGATCGAGTTCTCGAGGATCGAGCAGCCGGTCGAGAGGTTCCCGACGAGGATGCCGTCGTTCCCGGAGTTCTCGATCTCGTTGTCGAGGACGAGGGTCGCCGTCGCCGGCGTCCCCGACTCGCCGAGCCGGACGCCGTAGAACCCCGCGTCGACGATCTCGCAGTCGGTGATCGAGTGCTGCGCGCCGGTGGCGAGGACGCCGGCGACCGCCGCCCGCAGGATCACGGTCTCCTCGACGTGGCACGCGACCGACTGCGTGAAGGCGACGCCGTTCCCGCCGACGTCCGTGATCTTCGAGTCGACGACCCGGCCGTTGGCGCACGCCTCGAACCAGAACGCGGTGAGGTCCATGTCCTTCACCCGCAGGTCCTCGGCGATCACCTTCAGGCTCCAGAACGCGTGGACGGCCCGGTCGGCGTTCCGCAGGACGAGGTCCTCGATCCGGACGGTGTCGGACGTCTCGACGTAGATGAGGTCGACGTTGGCGTCGCTGCCGTCGAGGATCACCTTCCCGTCCCCGCGGATCGTCAGGTCGGTCTTGTTGATGATCTCGATCGACTCGAGGTACGTCCCCTCGTCGATCTCGACGATGTCGCCGGGATTGGCGGCGTCGACGGCCGCCTGGATCGACGCGAACTGGCCCGGCACTTTCAGTTTCGCCCCGATGGCGTCGGCAGAGAGAAGGAGGCTGGCGGCGGCGGCGAGGGCGGCGGTGGAGGAGCGGAGGTTCATCGTTCGGTCCTTTCGAAGACGGTTTTCGATGCGAATCGAGGGGAGACGCCCCGCCGCGGCGCGAGTCCCGACATCGAATCCCGTCTTTTTTCGAAAGGGGGCGGAGAGGCCTCCGGCCGGCCCGATTCGCCCGAACGGACGCCCTCAGCCGCCGATCGCGCGCTCCGTCGCGGCCCGGATCCGCTCCGCCAGCGCCGTCCGCGCGTCCCGCTGCTGCCGGAACAGGTCCTCCGCCGCCCGCCCCGTCCCGACGATCCGCCGGTCGAGCACCCGGCGGAACTCGTCCCGCAGGGCGGTCATCGGGTCGTAGCCGGTCCAGAGGTCGGCCGGCATCGGATGCTTCTCGAGGAAGGTCTTCAGGTCCGCGACGACCCGCTCGACGTCCCCCTCGGCGCACTCGACGAGGAGGTCGATCTGGTGGCGCAACGAGAAGAGCCCCTCGGCGACCGATCCGTAGTCGTACCGGCCGAGGCGCGCGGGGAGCGCGACGTCCGGCGGCGTCACCAACGCGAACGACACCGCCTCGACGAGGCCGCGGTACTGCCGGTACGCGAGGAACGCCTGCTGGTTCCGATCGTGCTGCATGTTCAGCACCCACCGCTTCCCGACCTCCGGCGCGAAGTTCGAGACGAAGTCGCCGAGCATCGCGTCGTAGAAGAAGACCTCCTCCGAGGTGCCGGCCGTGCGGTCGAGCGCCTCGTAGAACGACTCCTCTCCGTGCGGGCCCCAGTTGCGCCACGTCTCGAGGAAGCGCGCGTACAGGTCGGCCGTCGGGTCGATGTCGAGCCGGCGCTGGATCTCCGCGATCGCGAGCTCCGCCTCCGGCGACGTCCCCTCCAGGAGCGCCTCCAGCCGGACCGTCTCCTCCAGCAGGTCGGCGGTCGGCACGCGCTCCTTCTTCAGCGCGGCGTTCAGCGCCCGGTTCTTCTCGTCGATCCCCATGAGCTCGCGGAAGCCGAACCGATAGACGACCTCCTTCGGGAGGGGGAACGGGCGCGGGCCCGACGGCCCCTTCCCCTTCGCGTTCCTCGCCTTGAACCGCTGGGTCTCCCGCGGGGGGTCCGGCCAGACCAGCGCCGCGGCGATCCGGCGCAGCCCGGCGAGCCGGACGTCCTCGTCGTCGCCGCCGGCGCGGAACTCGGGGACCTCCTCGGCGACGCGGACCACGATCCCCTCCAGCGCCACCGCCGCCTTCTTCCCCCGGTGCTTCGCGGCCCACTTCTTCACCGCCACCTCGAGCGGCGACGGTTCGGGGGACTTCGGCCGGCCGGCCGAGACGTCGCCCGCCGGGACGCAGAGCGCCAGGAAGACGGGGATCGAACGGATCAGCGACGGACGGATCGGTCGCACGGGCGGACCTCCCGAGGGTTCTCTTCGGTCGGGGGACGGGCGGGCTGAAGGGGGCCGAGGGCGTTCCGGGAGCCGGAGGCGCGCCGGCCCCGGGTCCTCTCTCCGAAGTCGCTTTCTACGACGCCGGCGGCCGCCCGGTAACTCCGCTTCTCCGACCTCTCCCGGATCTTCTCGAGATTCCGCTACGATCCGGCCCATGGTTCGACTCCCCGGCCCCGGCGACGTCCCTCCCGTCACCTTCCGCAACTTCGTCACCGAGCTCGCCTCCACGGCGCTCGTCTGCCTCGGCGCGATCCGGAGCCCGGTCACCGGCCAGAAGGCGGTCGACCTGCCGCGCGCCGAGCACGTCGTCGGGCTGCTCGAGATGCTCGTGCTGAAGACCCGGGGAAACCTGGAGCGGGACGAGGAGGAGTACCTCGTCACGGCGCTCACGGACCTTCAGGGGAAGCTTCAGGAGGCGAAGGAGGGGGCGTGACCA
>JBICIB010000970.1:0-5564 GCA_043101415.1 Planctomycetota bacterium JB042
CGCGCAGCGGACCCCCGCGAAGCGGCCCATCGCACCACGCGCAGTGACCCCCGCCCCGCGCAGCGGTGTCACCGGCCCGCGCAGCGACCGGGCACTCGACCCGCTAATCGAGCCAATCCGTGTGCACACTCTCCCCGCTCCCGGCGCCGTCGCCGTCCTTCCTCACGTAGGTGTGCGCGCCGAACGCGTCGCGCTGGGCCTGGGTCAGGTTCTGGGGGAGGTCGGCGGTCCGGTACGAGTCCCAGTACGCGAGGCTGGCGGAGAACGCGGGGATCGGGACGCCCATCTCGGTGGCGGCGCGGACGATCTTGCGGAGGGAGCGGTGCGCCTTCCGGGAGCCCTTCACGACGTCCTTCGCGACGAGGAGGTTCTTCGGCGGGCGGCGGGTGCCGAACGCGGAGCGGAGCGTCTCGAGGAGGGCGGAGCGGATGATGCAGCCGCCCTTCCAGATCCTCGCGACCTCGGCGCGGTCGATCTTCCAGCGGTACTCGCGCGAGCCGGCCTCGATCAGCTCCATCCCCTGGGCGTAGGCGCAGACGCGGCCGAGCCAGAACGCCTCGGCCAGCGCTTCGAGGAGGAGCTCGGGCTTGCCGCTCGCCTGCTTCTTGGTCGGCCCGCGCAGCTTCTTCGCGGCGGCGACCCGCTCGTCCTTCAGGGAGGAGAGGATGCGGGCGTCGACGGCGGCGGCGATCGTCGGGACGGCGACGCCGAGCTCGAGGGCGAGCGAGGCGGTCCAGCGGCCCGTCCCCTTCTGTCCGGCGCGGTCGAGGACCTTCTCGACCAGCGGCTCGCCGTCGTCGACCTGCACGGTCAGGATCTTCGCGGTGATCTCGACCAGGAACGACTCGAGCGGGCCCGCGTTCCAGGCGGCGAAGACCGCCGCCGTCTCGTCGACCGACATCCCGAGCGCGCGCCGCATCACGTCGTACGCCTCGGCGAGGAGCTGCATGTCGCCGTACTCGATGCCGTTGTGGACCATCTTCACGAAGTGGCCCGCGCCGTCCGGTCCGACGTGCGTCACGCACGGTCCGGCCTCGGTCTTCGCGGCGATCGACTCGAGGATCGGGCGGAGCTGCTCCCAGGCGTGGGGGCTGCCGCCGGGCATGAGCGACGGGCCGTGGCGGGCGCCCTCCTCGCCGCCGGAGACGCCCATGCCGACGAAGTGGAAACCGGCCTCGCGGCACGACTCCTCGCGGCGGCGCGTCTCCTCGAACCAGGAGTTGCCGCCGTCGATCACCACGTCGCCGTCGTCGAGGAGCGGGCCGAGGCGTTCGAGGACCTGGTCGACCGGCTTCCCGGCCTTGATCATGATCAGGATCCGCCGCGGCCGTTCGAGCGCGCCGACGAACTCCTGCAGCGACTTCGTGCCGGTGAATCGCTTGCCGGCGTTCCGCGCCAGGAAGGCGTCGGTCCACTCCGGCTCGAGGTTCCAGACCGCGACCGACGTCCCCTTCTCCTCGACGTTCTCCGCGAGGTTCGAGCCCATCGTGCCGAGTCCCAACACACCGAATGCGGCCATCTCACCCTCCCGGTGACGGTCGTCCCGTGAACCTTGCTCGACTCGGCTCAGCTCGCCTCGATCTCGGCGCGCTTCTCCTCGATCGACTTCAGCAGCCCGTCGTACGCGTCGGCGAACTTCTTCACGCCCTCGTCCTCGAGCTGCCGCGTCAGCGCCTGGAAGTCGATCCCCGCCCCCTCGAGCGCCGCGAACGCCGCGCGCGCGTCGTCGAGGTCGTGCTTGACGCGCGCCTCGGGGTCGCCGTTCTCGCGGTAGTCCTCGTAGGTCTGCGGCGGCATGGTGTTGACCGTCTCCTCGCCGATGAGCGCCTCGACGTAGTAGTCGTTCGGGAGCGCGGGGTCCTTGGTCGACGTCGACGCCCAGAGGGGGCGCTGGACCCTCGCGCCCTTCTCCTTCAGCGCGTGGAAGCGCGGGGCGTCCTGGACCGCCTCCTCCCACGCCTCGTACGCGAGCCGCGCGTTCGCGATGCCGAGCTTGCTCTTGTACGACGCCAGCGAGTCCTTCCCCTCGATCGTGTCGTCGACGAGCGAGTCGACGCGGCTGACGAAGAAGCTCGCCACCGACGCGACGTGGTCGATCGGGTCGCCGGCCGCGGCGCGGCGCTCGAGCGCGCGGAGCCAGCGCTCCATCACCTCGCGGTACCGCTCGATGCCGAACAGGAGGGTGACGTTGATGTTGATCCCCTCGAGGAGGCAGGCCTCGATGGCGGGGAGGCCGGCCGCGGTGCCGGGGATCTTGATCATGACGTTCGGCCGGTCGCACGCGCTCCAGAGCCGCCGGGCGGCGTCGATGGTCCCGTCGGTGTCGTGGGCGAGCCGCGGCGACACCTCGAGCGACACGTACCCGTCCCGCCCGTCGGTCGCGTCGAACACCGGCCGGAACCGGTCCGCCGCGTCCCGGATCTCGGCGACGGCGATCTTCTCGAACAGCGCCTCGACGTCGAGGGACCGGTCGGCCGCCCGGATGTCGTCGTCGTACAGGTCGGACTTCGCGATCGCCTTCTGGAAGATCGCCGGGTTCGAGGTCATCCCCGCCAGCTTGTCCTCGGCGATGAGGCGGTCGAGCGTCCCGTCGCGGACGAGGTCGCGGCGGATGTAGTCGTACCAGACGGACTGGCCGAGTTCGGAGAGGCGGGCGAGCGGGTTCGGCATGGTCGGCTCCTTCGGTCGTTCGTTTCGTTCTACCGACCGGAGGGACCCGTGTCATTCGGCGCGTGCCGGAACCGCTCCGGCGACGCGTCCGTCGCCGCGCTCGCGAACCACTCGGGGAACAGGTCGGCGTAGAAGCCGGCGTCGCGCGCGTCCTGCGCGGGGGGCGACCGGCGTGGCGTCGGGAGGGAGGAGGGGCGGGCGAAGTCGATCAGCAGGACGACCTTCCATCGGTCCGAGCGGTTCCACGCCTCGTGCTCGGCGGTGTCGTCAAAGACGAACGTCTCCCCCTCGTGCCAACGGTACCGCTCCCCCTCCACCACGATCGCGCACTCCTCGGGGATCTGGAGGCCGAGGTGGCAGCGGAGCATGTCCGAGCGCTCGCCGCGGTGGGGCGGCAACACCGTCCGCGGTCCGAGGCGGGAGTACCCGGCCGTGAACAGGCCGGGGATCGCGTCGAGCAGCGCCGCGGTCGCCGGACACCGCCGGCGGTTCCGTGCGACGTCGTGCCCCGCGATCCGGAACCCGAACACCTTCCACTCCCCGGCGTACGCCGACGCCTGGGGCCAGTCCTTCCACTCGTTCGCCGGCAGGCGGCTCCACTCCGCGCGGACGACCTCGAAGCCGTCCTCCAACGCGGCACGGAACCCGAAGTCCTCGTCGAAGACGACGCGGGCCATGGCACCATCCCTTCTTCTTCTTCTTCTTCTTCTTCTTCTTCTTCTTCTCGCTGGTTCAGTCCCTCTCGCACGCCTCGACGAGGCGCTCCGACACGACGAGCGGACGCGCCAACCCCGAGAGGTCGAGCCCGGTCTCCACCAGATGGGGAAGGTGGGAGCCGTTGCAGACGAGCGTCCGATTGTTCGAGTCGGCCAACATCTCCTTCACTTCCAGGACGTCCTCGATCTGCATCCCCGCCTCCGCGACGTAGGAGCAGACCCCGTTCTCCTCTCCGGTCACCTCGAGCCCGAAGTCGCGCGGGCGGTCGAAGACGATCGTGTCCGGGTGGAGCTGGTACTCGCTCACGAACGCGGCGAGCCCGAACCGCTCGCGGAGGCCGGCGAGCGTCCGCGCGGTGTGGAGCGCCTCGCGCCGGGTCTCCGACGGGAACCCGACGAACCAGAGGAGCTCGGCGGAGATCCCCGCCCCCCGGAGGTTGTCGAGCATCCGCGGGACGTCCTCGACGCGGAACCCCTTGTCCATCCGGTCGACGAGCCGCTGGGTCGCCGACTCGAACCCGAGCATCAGCGACCGGCAGCCGCCGCGCGCCAGCGCCTCGCAGTACGCCGGGTCGAGCAGCGCCCGCTCGAACTTCATCCCCGCGACCCAGTGGAGGTCGAGCCCCTCCTCCTCGACGACGCGGGCGACGACCGGCGCGCTCCGCGGGGGGAGGCTCGAGTCCTGGAGCTGCACGTACCGGGCGCCGTGCGTCCGCGCGAGGTCGACGAGGTCGCGCCGGATCGTCTCCTCCGACGCGAGCCGGTAGTTCTCGCGCCATCCGATGCTGCAGAAGGTGCAGCGTCCCCAGTAGCAGCCGCGCGCGGTCATCGCCGGGAAGATCGGCTGCGGCGCGAACTCGAGCGACAGGTCGGCCGCGCCGAAGTCGGGGGACGGCAGCGCGTCGAGGTCGTCGAGGAGCACGGTCCCCGGCCGGCGCACGCCGCCGCGTCCGTCCGGGCGGGCGAGGTTCGGCACCTCCTCCAACGCGCCGTTCCCGGCCAGCGCCTCGGCGAGCCGGACGATCGTCTCGCCGCCGTCGCCGACGCAGACCGAGTCGACGAAGCGGAACGCGAACCCGTCCTCGAGCCACTTGTCGGCGAACTGCGTGACGAGCGGGCCGCCGAGCGCGAGGTGGACGTCCGGCGCGCGCTCTCGGAGCCGCTTCGCCAGGCGGACCGTCTCCGCCGCCTGCTCGGGGAACGCGAGGGTGATCCCGACGAGCCCCGGGGCGCCGGCGAGGACGGCGTCGAGCAGCGCCTCCTCGCGGAGGTCCCGGTGCACCGTCCACGGGTCTTCCTCCGCGAACCGCCCCAGGTCGGCGGCGAACGTCTCCCGATGGGGGGAGACGATCGGGTCGAGCTGGCCGAAGAACGCGAGCGCGTCGACGACGTTCCAGAACGCGTCCCGGAACGTCGCCGGCTCGAAGAACCGGACCGGGTCGCGCAGCGTCTCCTTGCTCGCCGGGCCGCGCCGGAGCCCCGCCTCGCGCGCGTCGAGCGTCCGCCGGGCCTCGGGCGACGAGGAGTCCGCGTGGTGGTGCGCGAGGCGGAGGTACCGATCGGTCCTCGCGTCGGTCAGCAGGAGGTCGGCGGCGAGGAGGTTCAGGTCGAGCGCGCGCGCGCGATGTCCGGCTCGGTGCAGCGCGCCGGCGAGCAGCGGCAGCGCGTGGTACAGCCGGTTCGGCAGACTGACCGCCGGCGGGAAGACGAGCGCGACGTCCATCGCGCTCCAGGCTACCACCGTCCGGCGGACCGGCCGGGACCGGCGCGCGGCCGTCCCGCGCGACGTCGACCCGGTGTTTCCCTCCTGCTCTCCCCTCTGAGGAGAAGATGGATGGTCAATCCGGGAACTCCACGACCTCCACGACCGGTCCCGGGCGACGCAGGCCCCAGAGCGTGACGTACGGCCAGCGGACCCGGTAGACCCAGGCGCCGGAGTTCCTCGTCGGCCCCGGTTCGATCCGGTGGATCACCCGGCCGAGCGTCCGGAACGCGGCGATCGCCGGGTCCGCCTCCTCGCGGGAGCTGAAGAAGAACGAGAGGCCGTGCGTCGCGCCGAGCGCGCGCAGCGTCCGCCGCCGCTCCGTCTCGCCGGCCTCCCACCGTCCCGCGAACGGGAAGCGGAGGTCCCAGACCCGGTCGACCTCGTCGGGATCGCGCGGCGGGAAGCGACGTCCC
>JBICIB010000971.1:0-2562 GCA_043101415.1 Planctomycetota bacterium JB042
GGCGTCGAAGGCGAACGGCGCATCGGACCGCGGCGCCCCCGCCGGGAGGTCGAGCTCGACCTCGGCGAGACGTCCGAGGAGACGGCGCAGGCACGCCTCGAACGCGAGGGTCGCGCGCTCGCACGTGAGGAGGACGTCGAGGTCCTCGGCCGTGATCCGGCCGGACCGCCGGGCCTCGCGCACGATGGCGGTCTCCCCGCAGCAGGGGGAGTCGGTGGAGCGAGCGGCGCCCACTACATCACCGCCTTCAGCGCCGCGGGGACGCTCCCGCCCGCGAGTTCCTTCCAGCACGCGTGGCAGTCGCCGTCGTACGCCTTCGCCTCGCAGCCGTCGCACCGGGCGAGGACCGACTCGGTCGCCTCGAGGTCCTCGAGCGCGCTCTGGAGCCGCCGGAGGCGGTCGCGGACCTGACGGGCGCCGGCCGCGACCTTGCTGCGGAGCCGCCCCATCACCTCGAAGGCGAGATCGCCGTCCTTCGCCTGGGCCTGGAACTCCCGGATCTCGTCCAGGCTGAAGCCGATCTCCTTCAGGCGGAGGACCGCCCGGAGGCGTTCCACGTCGCTCTGCCGGTAGAGGCGGAACCCCCCGTCGCTCCGCCGGACCGGGCGGATCAGCCCCAGGTCCTCGTAGAACCGGACGGTCCGGGTGGTCACCCGGGCCTCGCGAGCCAGGTCGCCGATCTTCACGAGCTCGGTGTCGTCCATCCTGGGCTCCTCCATCGAACGAACCCGTTCGAGGTTATCGACCTTAACGGGAGAGTCAAGGTTGGCACCCGGCTGATGTTCCTACAATGAAACATCAAAGGGAGAACCCCGCGCGCCCCCCGACCGTCCAACCGGACCCTTCGGCCCTGCGTCCGGCGAGCCGCCACCCGTGCGGATTCGCGAGAAGAAGCCCTCGACGGGCGGGACCGAGGTTCCTTCGGCGGGGACGCCTCGTTCGCGGGGCGTCCCCTCCCCCTCGCTCCTCCCTCGCTCCCCTCGTGTGACCGGCCGGCCTATTTCGGCGGCGGGATCGCCGGACCGTCGCGCTACCATCGGCGCCGCAGATCCGGGGGCCTCCTGAACGTGAACCGCACTCCCAGAACGGCGATCCTGCTCGCGGCAGGACGCGCCCGGCGCCTCGGCGCGTTGACCGACGACCGCCCGAAGTGCCTCCTCGAGGTCGGGGGGAAGACGCTGATCGAGCATCAGATCGACGCCCTCCGCGGGCTCGGCGTGCGCGACGTCGTGGTCGTCACCGGATACTTCGCGGACCGGATCGAGGCGATGCTCGGCTCGTCGATCCGGAGCGTCCGGAACGAGGTCTACGACCGGACCAACTCGCTCTACTCCTTGCATCTCGCCCTCCCCCACGTGCCGGACGGCTTCGTGCTCACGAACGCCGACGTGCTGTTCCACCCCGGCCTGCTCGGCGCCCTCCTGTCGGACGACGCCGGCGACGCGCTCCTGTACGAGAAGGGGGACGAGCTCGGGGACGAGGAGATGAAGGTCCGCGTCGAGGAGGGGCGAGTCCGCGCGATGGCGAAGACCCTCCCCGCGGGGACGTACCAGGGCGAGAACCTCGGCGTCCTGAAGTTCTCGGCCGACGGGGCCGAGCGCGTCCGCGCGGCGGCGGCGGAGCTGGTCGAGGCGGGCGACGTCAACACCTGGGCGCCGAAGGCGTTCGACGCGATCTGCCGGGAGTTCCCGATCCACGCGGTCGCCGCGGGAAAGCTCCCCTGGATCGAGATCGACTTCCCCGAGGACCTCGAACGCGCCCGTCGCGAGGTCTGGCCCGCGATCTCCGCCGACCTCTCGTCCTCCCGCCAGGCCCACGCCGGCGGCTGACCTCCCCCGCCCCGCGGCCCCCCGCCCGCCGCTTCAGTACTGCGGCGGGAGCTTCCAGGCGTGGACCTGCAGCACCAGGTGGTAGATCGCCAGGACGAAGTAGAACGAGAACCCGACCCCGATCGCGTACCGCGCGTACCGGAAGTTCTTGTGCATCAGGACGAACAGGACGCAGACGCCGGTCAGCACGCCCTTGATGACCACGAACTCGACGTTCCCCTGGTCGATCATCCACTGGGCGATCGGGTTCGCCTCGGTCCCGCCCTTCCGGAGGTAGTAGAGCGTCGCGACCGAGTCGAAGACCGTCAGCGCGAAGAAGATCAGGAGCAGCGCGGCGAGCCGTCCCGAGTAGACGTCGACGAACGCGCCCTCGCGCTCGTGCCCGCGACGCGGACGGAGCCGGCGGCCGCCGAGGAACGTGTAGCGCGACAGGACCGGCGTCGGCCGGACCCGGCGGTCCGGCCCTCGCGGCGTCCCGTCGTCGGGCGGCGGCGTGGGCTCTCGCGATTCCATCGGCTCTCAGCTTATCGGTCGACGGGCGCCGGGACTGAACCTCGCCCCGACGAGGACCGACCGCCCGGGACGGGACGGTGCCGCCGGGTCGGCGCCGGGCGGCCCCGCCCCTCCCCGATCCCTCGTACTCCTCGCCGAACCCACGACTAGGATCCCGGTATGGCGGCTCCCCGCTGGACCCTCTCGCTCTTCGTCGCGCTCGCCCGACTCGCGGTCTTCC